>JBPEXU010000007.1:0-7451 GCA_052031225.1 Marinobacter sp.
AGCGGGCCATCCAGCGCCTGATCGAAAACCCGCTGGCGCAGCGGCTGTTGAAGGGCGATTTCGTGCCCGGCGACACGATCCGGGGCGTCGTGAAAGACCATACCCTGGAATTCTCCAAGGCTTGATGAGCGGTGAAAGGGGCAATCCGGATCGGGTTGCCCCTTTCGTTTGCCGGTTCTGTTAAATGGCGTCGGATTCCGCCGGGCCGCAGTTATCCGCTGCTATTTGTTCGAACTCTTCCCGCTTCTGCTGGATTTCTTCCGGAGTCAGGAAGCGCTGTTCCCCGTTTTCTTCAATGCGGATTCGGCCTGTCTGGCTGAGCAGTTTCAGGTTGGAACGGGCGGTGGCGCAATTGGCTTCGCGCTGCTTGCGGCGAGCTTCCTGAACGGCGGTTTCCTGTTCCCGCTCTGCTTGCTCCTGTTGCTGCTCTTCCAAGCTGTTCAATCGTTCCTGAGGGCTCGGACGCTCGCTCGCCGATTTGGAGGGTGTGCCGGTCCGAATGTTGACGCGTTCGGCCGTCTGCCCGGTCGGTTGGCGATCACCGAAATGGGTAACGCCATTTTCGTCCGTCCACTTATATACGGAGGCCGCGTTTGTCAGGCCAGGCGCGATGGCTAACGCGATTGCAAGCATCAGGATTTTTCTGCTCATCGGTATGCTCTTCCTTACTCTGCTACTGCCAGTAGGCGGCCAGTGCCACTGTCCGACCGAACAATAGTGACTGACGGTGATGTGGGTATCTTGCCATTCCTCCGGCGACTTTTCTTCCATCTGGTTCAAAAAAACCTGACGGTTGGTTCTTGCCGGTCCGGCGACGCCGTCCTTGTCAGCGCGATTTGCAGCCAAATTTAAGTTCTGGCGCCTATTGACAGGGAGTTTCGCGCTGTCAGAATTACCGATTGCCTGAAAACTGGGGTTAATACGGCAGGCAATCCCGAGCGAGTATCCCCCGTTAATCACCACACTGAATGCGCCGGATCCAGGCGCGTGTTGGTTGTTGCTTACGTGCAACCCGTTGATTGGCCGTTCTCCGCAACCCTCAGGAGGGCGGCTGGCCAGGAGACAACCTCTTTAAGGAAGGTGTGGAGGAGCAAGCCGGTTCCGCTTTCACAAGAAGCAGGGAAACCGTGAATCCAGGCAACCGGGACGAAACCCGGCTCATTCACTCGTAGAAGAGGGTAGAAAATCGTGGAGTTATTGTCTGGCGCCGATATGCTGATCCGGTCCCTTCAGGACGAAGGTATCGAATACATATACGGCTATCCGGGTGGTGCAGCCCTTCATATTTATGACGCGCTGTTCAGGCAGGACAAAGTCAAGCATATTCTGGTAAGGCACGAGCAGGCGGCGGTACACATGGCCGACGGCTATGCCCGCGCGACCGGAAAACCAGGTACCGTACTGGTGACCTCGGGTCCTGGAGCCACCAACACCATCACCGGCATTGCCACTGCGTTCATGGATTCCATCCCCATGGTGGTACTGTGCGGTCAGGTTGCGTCAACGTTGATCGGCGAAGACGCGTTTCAGGAAACGGACATGATCGGTGTGTCGCGCCCGGTGGTGAAACACAATTTGAGTGTCCGCCGTCCGGAGGACATTCCTGAAATTATCCGCAAGGCGTACTACATTGCCTCGACCGGCCGGCCCGGCCCCGTCGTGGTTGATATCCCCAAGGACATGACCACGCCGAACGAGCGCTATGAGTATTCCTATCCCAAAAAGGTCAAGCTGCGCTCCTACAATCCGGCGGTGCGCGGTCACGCTGGCCAGATCAAGAAAGCCGTCGACATGCTGCTGGCCGCCAAGCGTCCGGTGATCTATGCCGGTGGTGGTGTTATTCTGGGCAAGGCCTCCGGGCAACTGACCGAACTGACCCGAATGCTGGGTTATCCGATCACCAACACGCTGATGGGCATCGGCTGCTATCCGGCATCGGACAAGCAGCATCTGGGCTGGTTGGGGATGCACGGAACCTACGAAGCCAATATGGCTATGCATCATTCCGACCTCATCCTCGCGGTGGGCGCGCGCTTTGATGACCGGGTCACCAATGCGACCGAAAAATTCTGTCCGGGCGCTCGCATTATTCACATCGACATCGATCCGGCGTCGATATCCAAGACGGTTGAGGCGGATGTGCCCATCGTCGGCCCGGTGGATGCGGTGCTCAAGGAAATGATTTCCCTGGTCAAGGAAAGCAAGACCCGGCCGGACAGCGAAGCCCTGGCCGCTTGGTGGAAGCAGATCGAGGAATGGCGGGCGTTCCATGGCATGCGTTACGAGACCAGCCCGGACGTGATCAAACCCCAGGAGGTCATCGAGCTGCTGCACAAACTGACCAACGGTGAGGCCTTCGTGACCTCCGACGTCGGTCAGCACCAAATGTTCGCGGCCCAGTACTACAAGTTCGACAAGCCCAACCGCTGGATCAACTCCGGTGGTCTGGGCACCATGGGCTTTGGCCTGCCGGCGGCGATGGGGGTCAAGCTGACCCATCCGGACGACGAGGTGCTCTGCATCACGGGTGAGGGCAGTATCCAGATGAACATTCAGGAGCTGTCCACCTGCAAGCAGTACAACCTGCCGATCAAGATTATCAACCTGAACAATCAGGCGTTGGGCATGGTTAAGCAGTGGCAGGACATGAACTACGAGTCCCGCCATTCGCAGTCCTACATGGAATCCCTGCCGGATTTCATCAAGCTGGCGGAAGCCTATGGTCACGTGGGCGTTCGGATTGAGCGTAAGGAAGACCTGGAGCCGAAGCTCCGGGAAGCCCTGGCGATGAAAGACAAGCTGGTGTTTATCGACATCTACGTCGATCGCTTCGAGCACGTCTATCCGATGCAGGTGGCTCGCGGGTCCATGAAGGATATGTGGCTCAGCAAGACGGAGAGGGTGTGATCATGCGTCGAATCATTTCTGTTTTGCTGGAAAACGAACCGGGTGCCCTGTCACGGGTGGTTGGCCTGTTCTCGCAGCGCAACTACAACATTGAGACGTTAACGGTTGCGCCGACCGAAGATGAGACGCTGTCGCGCCTGACGGTCACCACCACCGGTTCCGACAAAGTGATTGAGCAGATCACCAAGCAGCTCAACAAGCTGATTGAGGTGGTCAAGCTGGTGGATCTTACCGAAGGGTCGCATATCGAACGGGAGCTGATGCTGGTTAAGCTGAAGGCAACCGGTTCTCAGCGTGCTGAAATCAAGCGTACGGTCGATATTTTCCGCGGCCAGATCGTGGATGTGACCAGCTCTGTGTATACCGTTCAACTCACCGGCGACAGTGAGAAGCTTGACGGCTTTATCCAGGCAGTCGGCACCGCCGGCGTGCTGGAAGTGGTTCGTACCGGCGTGTCGGGTATCGCCCGGGGTGAAAAGGTGCTCAGTCTCTGACGGCAGTGCCCAACAAGATAATCAAGTTCAATGGCCCGGTTGGGCCAACACATTCAGAAGAGGTTTCTCATGAAGGTTTATTACGATAAGGATTGCGACCTTTCCATCATTCAGGGCAAGAAAGTAGCCATCCTTGGCTTTGGTTCTCAGGGCCACGCCCACGCCTGCAACCTGAAAGACTCCGGTGTCGACGTTACCGTCGGTCTGCGTCCGGGCTCTTCCTCTATCGCCAAGGCCGAAGCCTATGGTCTCAAAACCAGCGACGTGGCCACCGCCGTTGCCGGCGCCGATGTGGTGATGGTGCTGACGCCGGATGAGTACCAGGCTCAGTTGTACCGGGAAGAAATCGAACCGAACCTGAAGCAGGGCGCGACCCTGGCTTTCGCGCACGGTTTCGCCATCCACTACAACCAGATCGTGCCGCGCAAGGATCTGGACGTGATCATGATCGCGCCGAAAGCGCCGGGTCACACTGTGCGTTCCGAGTTCACCAAAGGTGGCGGTATCCCGGATCTGATTGCTGTGTTCCAGGATGCTTCCGGCAACGCCAAGAACCTGGCGCTGTCCTACGCCTGCGGTGTTGGTGGCGGCCGTACCGGCATCATCGAAACCACCTTCAAGGACGAAACTGAAACCGATCTGTTCGGCGAGCAGGCGGTACTTTGTGGTGGCGCGGTCGAGCTGGTGAAAGCCGGTTTCGAGACACTGGTTGAAGCCGGCTATGCCCCGGAAATGGCGTATTTCGAGTGTCTGCACGAGCTCAAGCTGATCGTCGACCTGATGTACGAGGGTGGTATCGCCAACATGAACTACTCCATCTCCAACAACGCGGAGTATGGCGAGTACGTGACTGGCCCGGAAGTCATCAACGAGCAGTCCCGCGAAGCGATGCGCAACGCACTCAAGCGCATCCAGAGCGGTGAATACGCCAAGATGTTCATCTCCGAGGGAGCCCTCAACTATCCGTCGATGACGGCCCGTCGTCGTGAGAACGCCGCTCATCCGATCGAAGTGGTCGGTGAAAAACTGCGTTCCATGATGCCTTGGATTTCTGAGAACAAAATCGTGGATAAGGAAAAGAACTGATCCGGAAATCCGGTACAGTTTTCGAAGACGCGGCCCGGGTGGCCGCGTTTTTCGTATATACTCCGCCCAAATGCTTTCCGGAGTTTAGGAATGAGTGAACAGAAAAAATCTATGGATGCGGAGCCGGGCATGACCAGCGAAGGCTCTCGCCAGCCGGAGTCTGAGATTGAGCCGGGTGAAGTGGTGGAAGAAGAACTGGTCGGCGGTGCGCCTGTGCGTCGCAAAGGCATCTACCTGCTCCCGAACGCGCTGACCACAGCGTCTTTGTTTTCCGGGTTCTATGCCATCGTATCGGCGGCGAACGGTGTCTTTGATAACGCGGCCATCGCCATATTCGTTTCGATGGTGCTCGACGGTCTCGACGGTCGGGTGGCGCGGATGACCAACACCCAGAGCAAGTTTGGCGAAGAATACGACAGTCTGGCGGATATGGTCGCCTTCGGTGTGGCGCCGGGCCTGGTGGCGTTCTTCTGGTCGCTGAACGGCCTTGGCAAGCTGGGTTGGGCGTTTACCTTTATCTACGTTGCTGGCGCGGCTCTGCGTCTGGCTCGCTTCAACACTCAGATCGGTTCGGTCGACAAGAAGTTTTTCGTCGGTTTGCCCAGCCCGTCGGCGGCGGCCTGCGTTGCGGGCCTGGTCTGGTGTTTTCACCAATTTGAGCCGGCGCCGTGGCTGACAGTACTGACGGTTCTGGTTGTGGCCGGTTCGGGATTGCTCATGGTGAGCAATGTGCTGTATCGAAGCTTCAAGGATCTGGACCTGCGTGGCCGTGTGCCTTTCGCCGCGATACTGCTAGTGGTGTTGATTCTGGTGGTGATCGCACTGGATCCTGCGACAGTGCTCTTTAGTGGCTTTTTGATCTACGCATTATCTGGCCCTGTCCGGGCGTTGTTCCGGCGTAAACCCAAGCGACCGCAGGGCGCCTAGTCTGCCCATGGCCCCCGGATCTCAGGTCCGGGGGAATTTAAACGGGATTCTCCGGTCAACCTGTCAACACTTAAGGTTCGCGGAGTTCGCCCATGCTCATCAAAAAACGTCCTGCCTGGTCTTTGCCTCACTCTGAGGTCACACCCGAATCCCTGTATCTCAATCGCCGCAAGTTCATGGCGGGGCTCGCTGCCGGCACGGCACTGGCAGCCGGCGTTCCTGCGCGGCTCGCTGCGGCACCTGCGCCGAAACCTGGGCAGGCACTGGCGTATCGGGCGATGCCAGCCTTTTCGACTGATGAAGAAAAAACTCCGTACAAAGACGTGATCCGGTACAACAACTTCTATGAATTCGGAACCGGCAAGGACGATCCAGCCCGTTATGCCGAGGCAATGTCGACAGACCCCTGGGCCGTAACGGTGGAAGGCGAATGTGGCAAGCCCGGCACATACTCTCTGGAGGACCTGGTCCGGCCTCACGACTACGAGGAGCGGGTCTACCGGCTAAGGTGTGTTGAGGCCTGGTCCATGGTGATTCCCTGGATTGGTATCCCTCTTGCGGATCTTCTGAAGCGCTTTGAGCCCAACTCCAAGGCCAAGTACGTCTACTTCGAGACCCTTCACGACCCGGAGCAGATGCGTGGCCAACGATCCGTTTTCAGTACCATCGACTGGCCATATCAGGAAGGTTTGCGAATGGATGAGGCGATGAACGAACTAAGCTTTGTCGCCGTTGGTTTGTATGGCAAGGCCCTTCCCAACCAGAACGGCGCGCCCCTAAGGCTGGTGGTGCCCTGGAAATACGGTTTCAAAAGCATTAAATCGATCGTCCGGATTCGGTTTCAGGAGCAGCGCCCGAAAACCACCTGGGAAATGATCGCCCCCCAGGAATATGGATTCTATGCCAACGTAAACCCCGAAGTGGATCATCCGCGCTGGAGCCAGAAACGCGAGCGCCGGCTGCCATCGGGGTTGTTTTCGCCAAACTGGGTCGAGACCCAGATGTTTAACGGCTATGCCGAACAGGTCGCTCATCTCTACAAAGGCATGGACCTTACCAAGTACTACTAGCTCGTTACGTGGCCTCCTGAAGGAGTTGGTATGGCGTTTTCGCTGCGAGCGTTCAAAACAGTCGTGTTTCTACTGGCGACCGTGCCATTGTTGGCGTTGGCGCGAAAAATGTATCTGGGCCAACTGGGTCCGGACCCCGGGCAATACGTTACCGAATCGCTCGGTATGGCGGCGTTCCAGCTTTTGCTGGCAACCCTGCTGATGACCCCGCTGGCGCGCTGGACGAGCTGGTCAGGCTGGATTCGGGTGCGCAGGATACTCGGTCTTTACACGTTCTTTTATGCCTGTCTTCATGTCTTGGCGTTTTTACAGTTCATCTTGGGGTGGGGGGATCTGCTTGTGACATTCACCAAGCGCCCCTACATCGTCGCCGGTTTCATCGCCTTTGTTCTGATGGTGCCGCTGGCCTTGACGTCGACCAGTGCCATGATGCGGCGACTGGGGCGCCGGTGGAAGCCGCTGCATCGGTTGATCTACCTCTGTTTGCTGGCGGCGTGGGTGCATTTCTTGTGGCAGGCCCGTAGCGACGTGGGGGAGATGGTGTTGTACGGAGTGCTGGCTGCTACGCTGATTTTGGTCAGGGTCTATTGGTTCGGCTGGCGAACGCTGATTCCGATCGTCATTCCCGGACGGAAACCCTGAGTGGCGAAACGTTGATCGATTTTGTCGTTGATATCTAGGGTCAGGTACGTGGAAACCGAAGTGCGGCGAATTATTTTAAAATTGGTCGTTGACAGTGTTCCTGATGGCTGTAAAATGCGCGTCACTTTCGAGGGGCAAGCCGGCTAGGCAAGTTAACCAACGAAAGGCAACCGATTGAAACTCTGAAAAATTTTTTAGAAAAATCGGTTGACAAGGCGGCGGAACGATGTAGAATACGCGGCCTTGATTGAGCAGAGGCTCAACGCTCTTTAAAAAGTTAACCAAGTAATTCGTGTGGGCGCTGGCCGAGGTATTTCGGACATGA
>JBPEXU010000070.1:0-4983 GCA_052031225.1 Marinobacter sp.
CGTTGACCAGATTTTCCAGTTAAAAAGCGCCAGTGTGTCGCTGACCGCACTGGAACTGCACTACTTTGACAACGACGGCTTTGAAACCGCCCTGCGCGAGAAGATCAACCAGGCGCCCGGCTTTTTCAAGGACATCCCGCTGATCGTCAGCCTCGAAAAGTACGAAGGGCCCGATCGCGAGCTGGATTTCTTCAAGATCATTGGCACCTGCCGACGCCACAACATCCACGTTATCGGTGTCCGCGCCGCCAACGACGATCAGAAGCGTCTGGCGCGGGGCGCCTCGCTGGCGATCCTGCCCGGCTCGGGCCAGCGTGAACGCGGGGCCGAACCGGCCAGGCCGGAAGCCGAGCCCGTCACCGAGGTGGCAACCGAGTGCCCGTCGCCCGGCCCCGCCACCGCATCGACCCGGGTCGTCCAGCACCCGGTACGCTCAGGCCAGCAGATTCAGGCCCCGGAGGGGGATCTGGTCGTGCTCGGGCCGGTGCAGGCCGGTGCCGAAGTGCTGGCCGCCGGCAACATCCACATCTACGGCCCCCTGCGCGGACGGGCGCTGGCCGGCATTCACGGCGACGAGTCGGCGCGGATTTTCTGCCAATCGCTGGAGGCAGAGCTTGTGTCCATCGCGGGACACTATAAAATCTCCGAAGACCTTCAGGACAACGGCTGGAAAAGCGCTGTGCATCTCCAGCTCAGGGACGATTTGCTGGTGGTGCAGCCACTGGACAAAGCCTGATGCTCAGTCACAACAAGAACGATGTGAACTTTACGACGAATCCACCGCGAAACAGGAATTGAACCTTGGCTAGAATCATTGTCGTAACCTCAGGAAAAGGCGGCGTTGGCAAGACCACCACCAGCGCCTCAATCAGTACCGGCCTTGCCAAACGCGGTCACAAGACCGTGGTCATCGACTTCGACGTCGGCCTCCGCAACCTGGACCTGATCATGAACTGCGAGCGCCGGGTGGTGTATGACTTCGTGAACGTCATTCAGGGCGAAGCCACGCTCAATCAGGCACTGATCCGGGACAAGCGCGTTGACACCCTGTACATCCTGCCGGCATCCCAGACCCGGGAGAAAGAAGCGCTGACCAAGGAAGGCGTGGAACGGGTCATCAACGAGCTGTCGGAAACCTTCGACTACATCGTCTGCGACTCCCCCGCCGGTATCGAGCACGGTGCGCTGATGGCGCTCTACTACGCCGATGAGGCGATTGTGGTCACCAACCCGGAAGTGTCCTCGGTGCGTGACTCGGACCGCATTCTGGGCATTCTGCAGAGCAAGTCCCGACGGGCGGAAATGGGTCAGGACCCGGTCAAGGAACACCTGCTGCTGACCCG
Source organism: Marinobacter sp. (assembly GCA_052031225.1). Lineage (GTDB taxonomy): Bacteria > Pseudomonadota > Gammaproteobacteria > Pseudomonadales > Oleiphilaceae > Marinobacter. Next base: position 1,344 of record JBPEXU010000070.1, read on the forward strand.
CTACAACCCGGAGCGGGTGCAACGCGGCGAGATGCTGTCGGTCGGCGATGTCGAGGAAATTCTCGCCATACCGCTGCTGGGCGTGATCCCGGAAAGCCAGGTGGTTCTGAACGCCTCCAACCAGGGGCTGCCGGTCATCCTCGAAGAGGACAGCGACGCCGGCCAGGCCTACGACGACGCCGTTGCCCGCCTACTGGGCGAGGAGCGCGAACACCGTTTCATGACCGCACAGAAGAAAGGCTTCTTCTCGCGGATGTTCAAGGGGGGCTAAGGGATGAGTTTCCTCGACTACTTCCGGAACAAGAAAACCAACACCGCAAGCGTTGCCAAGGAACGCCTGCAGATCATCGTTGCCCACGAACGCGGACAGCGGGATCAGCCCGATTACCTGCCGCAGCTCCAACAGGAGCTGTTGGCGGTGATCCGCAAATACGTGCAGATCTCCGACGACATGGTTCAGGTCGAGGTGGATCGCAACGACAGCTGCTCGGTGCTGGAGCTGAACGTCACCCTGCCCGAGCACTGACCCGAGCGCGCCCGCTACCAGCGGGCGAAGTGGTCCTCCATCAGCCCCCGCAGACCGGTGACCGGGATCGCATGACCCGCGTCATCGGTCACGGTGCCTTCAAAAGTACCGATAAACTGGCGGAAGTTGGACGCCAGTACCCCCGCATTCAGTCGCTCCTTGCGAACCCCCGACGGCACGAAGGTCAGATCGACCCGGCCATCGCTGGTGCGCACCTGCCAGTTATCCCCCGGCCGATCCCGATCGAAGCTAAACCGGGCCGGTCCCAGCGGCGAACACACCCCGTCCAGCCACAGGGCGTTTTCGGTCATACCGGTTTCGTTCACACCCGCCGCCAGATTCAGCCCCACCGAACGGCCATCGGCCAGCACCCCGGCCAGGCAGGCCCAGTTCCAGGCGGTTTCCCGGCGCATGAAGCCGCAACTCCAGTCCACCGAGGCCCGGGTTGCGTCGTCACACCGCCAGATTTGCTGGCCCCAGCGGATTTCCCCGTCCACCGACAGACCGGCGGATTTGCGGGTGAAGACCCAGCCGTTGTAACCGGCCGGACAGGCGAGCCGCAGCGGATCGCGATCTTCCCGCAGTTCGAGGTCAATCCGAATACCGCCGGGGGCGCTGACACTGACATTGCGCCCGCCGGTGGCGGGCAGAATCCGGACCGAGACCTCGCCTTTGCGGAAACTGGCCATACCGTGCTCGGGCAGAGGCTCGATCTGGGTTCCGAGCGCCAGGGGCTGCAGCAGCGACTGCTCCAGCAGGGTCCCGGACTCGAAGTCGTAAAGGTAGAAGAAGGCGTTGCCAACCAGCTTCAGGTCCACCACCGCCAGCCCGAAGACCCAACCCGGGGCCATGACGCCGATGAACTGAAACTGGTTGAACCGCCAGCGCCGGGCCAGACGACTGCGGGGCCGGTCCATGACCGTACGCAGATCGAAGTCCAGGTAATTAATCTCGTCAACCGGCTCGGCAAAGTGCCCGGGCGTCAGTTTCCCTTTTTGATCGATGAGTTTTTTGATTGCCATATCCGTCGTCAGATCAGGCCAATGTACCGAACCGCAAACCCGTGAAGTTACCTGGTTCACAATCCCCTGTTTCCATGGCTTTGCCCGCCCCGGGCCCGTGCTAGACTCGGCGGCACCATCGTTTAGGAAGTGTACCCCATGAGAAAGACCCGAGCCCAAGGATTTGCTGGCTGGGCAGCTGTGATTTCGGGCCTGGTTTGTGCCCTGCTGGTGTCGGCCTTTGCCGCCGCGACCGCCCGGGCGGAATTACCCAGTGAAACCAGCAGCGAGTGGACTCTGCGCACAGAGACCGACAACATCCAGGTGTTTACCATGGATCTGCCGGGTTCCAGCTTCAAGGCGTTCAAGGCCGTGGCCGTACTGGACGTTCCGATCGAGAATCTGATGGCGGTGATGATCAATCCCCGCTCCTGCATCGAATGGGTGTACAACTGCAGCGAATCCTACGGTTTTGGTGACGGCAGCTTCCACGACCGCTACGCCTATTCGGTCAACAATATGCCCTGGCCGGTCACCGACCGGGACTATGTGCTGCATATTCGCACCCGCGGCGATCGGGCCACCGGCGAGATCGTGATGGACCTGAGCGCCACACCGAGCAAGCGCGCGGAAAACGGCAACCGGATCCGGGTCAATCAGTCCGACACCCTGTACCGTTTCATCCCCGAGGGCAACAAAACCCGGGTGATCTGGGTCCAGCACACCAACCCCAACGGCGCACTGCCCGGCTGGCTGGTCAACTCGCTGCTGGTCGACATTCCGGTGCAGTCGCTGACCGCCCTGGAAGCCGTCGCCCGCAAACCCCGCTACCAGGGCTATCAGCTGCGCTGGGACGCCCAGGGCCGACTGATCGGTGTCGAGCCCGCTACCACCAATGGGGGATGACGCATCCGGTGACACGCGCTAAGCTGTGCACAAAGGAACCGCAAGAGGCAGGCCCCGCCCGATGACCGTTCTCGCCCACGAGATCATGACCCCCAGCATCAAAGCCGTACCCCAGAACTGGACCATGGACCGGCTGGCCCGATTCCTGACCGACAACGAAATCACTGGCAGCCCCGTGGTCGACGACAACGGCGAAATCGTCGGCATCGCCACCCTCAAAGACATCACCGAATTCCGCTGGAACGCCGCCCGCACCGATGCCGAGGCGGACCTGACTCCGGAGGAGCAAGCCGAAGCCCGGCGCCTGCGCATGGTGCTGTTTGAGGAAATGGGCAAGGTACCGGTCGAGGTCCGGGACATCATGACCCCGTTGGTGATGTCGGTGGACGAACAGACCCCGGTGCGCGACATCGCCGATATTATGATGCGGGAACACCTGCACCGGATCTTCGTCACCAAAGACGACAAGATCACCGGCATCATCACCACCTACGACATGCTCAAACTGATTTCAGACCAGGCCCTGACCCAACGCTGCGCCGAGCACGACGGCGCCACCCGCCGGAACGATTGAGCCATCAGAGAGGTAGCGCCCCTTATGCCAAGAGCACCGCAAGCTCGCAAGAAGATGTACGTCCTCGACACCAACGTCCTGATCCACGATCCCAACGCCCTCCTGAATTTCGAAGAACACGACGTCATCATCCCGATGACCGTCCTGGAAGAACTCGACAGCCTGAAGTCCGGCAAACAAGCCGTGGCCGCCGACTGCCGCCAGGCGATCCGCAACATCGACAAACTGCTGGGCGATGCCACGCCCAAGCAAATCGAAAAGGGAGTGCCGATCGTCCGGGGCAAGAAAGCCGAGCCGCTCGGCACCCTGTCGATCCTGATGAGCACGGAGCATCAGAGCAACCACTCGCTGCCCGAACACCTGAACGACAACAAGATCATCAACACCCTGGCGGCGCTGCAGGAACGCCACAAATCGCGGGACATCATTCTGGTCAGCAAAGACATCAACATGCGCCTGAAGGCGCGCGGCTTTGGTGTCGAGGCTCAGGATTACCACAACGACCAACTGCTCGACGACATCGACCTGCTGCCCAAAGGCTACCACGAGTTCAGCAACTCGTTCTGGGACAACATCGAGAAGGTCGAAACGGTTCAGCGCGAGGGCGCTACCGAGCACATCCTGCGCCGGGAG
>JBPEXU010000071.1:0-2342 GCA_052031225.1 Marinobacter sp.
GCAATCCGGTGGCGATAGCCTTCCGGAACACATCGTAGTCCTCCGGACTGAACAGGACCAGCCGGATCTTACGGATATGCTGCAGCAGCGACAGGCTGTCGGCGATCGTCGCAACCGCCACCTCCGCCGCCTCCCGAATCGGGTATCCGAACACCCCGGTTGAGATCGCCGGGAACGCAATCGATGCCAGGCCGTGCCGGTCCGCCAGGCGCAGGGCATTCCGGTAGCAGTCCGCCAGCAGCGGTCGACTCGGTTCGTCCACCCCGTACACCGGCCCCAGGCAGTGGATGACGTGGGCATTGGGCAACCGATGCCCGGCGGTGATGACCGCCTGGCCCGGTCGTATCGGCGCCAGGGCCCGGCACTCTTCGGCCAGCCCCTCACCCGCCGCGGCATGAATCGCACCGGCCACGCCGCTGCCAGGCAGCAAACGGGCGTTGGCCGCATTGACAATAACGTCCACATCCGGCTGATCCGCGATGTTACCGAGCCGGCATTCGACCACGATATCTGTCATCGCTACCCCCTTATGCTGCGCCGTCAATGGCGGTACTCTGTGTCTTTTATCAGGATAGCAACCCTTTCGCCGACCGGGTGATAACACAAGGAGTTTTCTATGAAGGTGGTATCGGCATTGGTTCTTGGCATCTGCGCCATTGTCGCCGCGACACTGATCGCGGACGGACTCACCGGCCTGCGGACCGGCGACCGGTACGTGACCGTCAAGGGCGTGGCGGAGCGCGAAGTCCGCGCCGATCTCGCGCTCTGGCCGATCCGGTTTGTGGCAACTGGCGACACCCTGGCGCAAGCCCAACAACAGGCCCGGTCCAGTCGGGACGCCATCGCCGCATTTTTAAAGCTGCAGGCGATCGACGACTCCGCGGTCGAGCTGCTGCGCCTGGATGTGACCGACACCCGAGCCAACCCGTACCCCGGCAACAATTCGGAGCACAAGGTCATCATCAATCAGACCCTGATGGTGCGCAGCAACGACGTCGACCGGATTCGACAGGCCGCCCAGAACGTCAGCGACCTGGTGGATTCCGGGGTCGTGCTGTCATCGGATTATGGCCCCAGCGGACCGACCTACCTGTTCACCGGCCTCAATGACATCAAGCCGGAGATGATTGCCGAGGCCACCGCTGCGGCCCGGGAAGCCGCCGAGCAGTTCGCCCGGGACGCCAGTGCCGAACTGGGCAGCCTGCGCCGCGCCAATCAGGGCGTGTTTCAGATCCTGGCACGGGATCAGGCACCCGGCATTCAGGAACCGCAGCAACCGGTCAAAACCGTTCGGGTGGTCTCGACCGTCCAGTACTACCTCAACTGAACGGCTTACTGGGTCGCGACCATCTCATCGGTCACCAGGTATTCGCCCATCAGCCAGCGCAGAATCTCACTGGCGGCAGGGTGGTCAAAGCCATCGTAGGTGCGCAGCAGGCTTTGCCGTTTTTCTTCACTGATTCGGCTCAGGCCGCCGTCCTGAAGCACCAGTAAATCGGACTGCAGCTGATGGGCCAGCTCAACGCCGAGAACTTCCCGGGCAGCCTGCAGAAAAGCCCGGCCGTACTGGTAATCCGGCCCGCGCCGGTAAGACTCCGCCAGGGTGATGGCCGGAATGGTGCTGAGCACCGGCTGCAGCGCGGGGTTGATGCCATGGCCGGCCAGGTGCGCCGCGTTGGACGCCGGACGGCCGGTGAACGCGCGCAGGTGCAGGTGCCGGGACATGCGGTCGCCGTCGTTGACCGGGTAGTTGTCCCACAGCACCGGTTTGCGCCCGAGTTCGTCGGCCACACGTTTGAGGTGCCCCGGAGAAATCTCCCGGGCGCAGACCTCCTCGCCGGTCCAGAACACCTGAATGTCCGGCGCCAGGCGACGCCCGAGTGAAACCAGATAGTCGCTCGGACGCGACCCAAACACCCGATCCAGCACCGGGTCGTCGGAATAGTAGCTGGGGCATACGCTCAGGGTCGGCACCGCGCAATGATCCCGCACCCAGTGCATGATGTCCGCCTGCACGGTGGCAAGGTCCGGGGTCTGTGCAGGCATGTCGTCAAACAGGATCGCCAGTTCGTCCAGTCCGATCCGTTCGAGCAGCGCCAGTTTTGTCCGCAACGCCTCACGGGCGTCCTGATCGAAGCGGTTGAACACCTGATACGGGCTCAGACCAACGCCAAAACGCACCCCCTGATCGCGACAGAATCGGGCGAAGCTGGCCAGCTCCGCCGCTTCGGCGGCCGGATGCGGCTCACGCCAGCGCCGGCGCAGGAAGGCATCCGCTTTCGGGGCATAGAGGTAGAAACCGTAGCCGTGGGGGGCGAGTATCCGCACCAGCTGGCGGCGTT
>JBPEXU010000072.1:0-1776 GCA_052031225.1 Marinobacter sp.
AGCACCTCGTTGAAGTTCCGGCCGGTAGAGGCCGGGTAGGTGATGATCAGCCGAATCTTCTTGTTCGGATCGATCACGAACAGCGAACGCACCGTCAGGCTGTCATTGGCGTTCGGATGGATCATGTCGTACAGCTCGGACACTTTGCGATCCGGGTCGGCGATGATCGGGAAGTTGACCGTGCAGTTCTGGGTCTCGTTGATGTCCTTGACCCACTCCTTGTGTGAATCGACCGGGTCCACGCTCAGGGCGATGGGCTTGACGTTGCGTTTGGCGAATTCGTCCTTGAGCTTGGCGGTCAGCCCCAGCTCGGTGGTGCAGACCGGTGTGAAGTCCGCCGGATGGGAAAACAGCACCCCCCAGCTATCGCCCAGCCACTCGTGAAAGCGGATGGTGCCTTCGGTGGATTCCTGTTCAAAATCCGGTGCGGTATCTCCAAGACGTAAGCTCATAGTGCCTCTCCTTTGGTAACGCGTTCAGGGTCTGACTGCGCGGCCGTTTTCAGGCAGCCTGGGCCTGGTGTAACGGCGATCTATAACTATCTCTGGCGACGGATTCAGTGAAAACAAGGGGGCATCCGGCGGTGATTCCGAACCGGATGCCCCGCAGGTTTATTTCACCCCCAGCGCCCGCTCTTTCTCGAAGTGCTCCCGGGTCAGCCGGAACACCACCGGGCTGAGCAGCAGCAGGGCGATCAGGTTCGGCAGCGCCATCATGGCGTTGAGGGTGTCCGCCACCAGCCAGATAAAGCCGAGGTTGACGGTAGCGCCGACCGGGATCGCCAGAATCCACAGCACCCGGTAGGGCACGATGGCCTTGACGCCAAACAGGAACTCAATGCAGCGCTCGCCGTAGAAGGACCAGCCGATGATGGTGGTAAAGGCGAAGATCGCCAGGGCAATGGCCACGACGTAGTTGCCAAAGCCCGGGAGGCCGGTCTCGAACGCCAGGGAGGTCAGAGCCGCGCCGGTTTCGCCGGAGGTCCAGACCCCCGAGGTCAGGATGACCAGGCCGGTGATGCTGCACACGATGATGGTATCTATGAAGGTGCCCAGCATGGCCACCATGCCCTGTTTGACCGGGTTCTTGGTCTGGGCCGCGGCATGGGCAATCGGGGCCGAACCCAGGCCGGCCTCGTTGGAGAAAATGCCGCGGGCGACTCCGAAACGGACCGCCGCCCACACCGCGGCACCGGCAAAGCCGCCCTGGGCCGCCACCGGGCTGAAGGCGTACTCGAACACCATCACCACCGCCGCCGGAATTTCATGGGCGTTGATGGCCAGGACAATCAGTCCGATCAGGATGTAGGTCACCGCCATAAACGGCACCAGCGCACTGGCAACCTGGCCGATGCGTTTGATGCCGCCAATCAGCACCAGGCCGACCAGAACCATCAGAATCAGGCCGGTCACCCAGTGCGGCAAATCGAAGTTCGAGGCCAGAACGTCGGCGACCGAGTTCGCCTGCACGGTGTTGCCGATACCGAACGCGGCGACGGCGGCGAAGACCGCAAACAGTACGCCGAGCCAGGCCCAGCGGCTGCCCAGCCCGTTGCGAATGTAATACATGGGGCCGCCAACGTGGGAGCCGCGCTCGTCCACTTCCCGGAACCGCACCGCCAGCACTGCTTCGGAGTACTTGGTGGCCATGCCGACCAGCGCAGTCAGCCACATCCAGAACAGCGCGCCCGGGCCGCCCAGAAACACGGCGGTGGCCACGCCAGCGATGTTGCCGGTGCCAACGGTTGCCGACAGTGCGGTCATCAGCGCCTGGAAC
>JBPEXU010000073.1:0-1750 GCA_052031225.1 Marinobacter sp.
GCCGCCGAAATACCGGTTGCGGATGATGGCCAGGGCATGGGCCAGGGTGGCCACTTCCCAAGAGTGGGTGGCGACGTTTTCGTCGATGGCGTTTCGCATCAGGCCCCAGCGCTTGATCCAACGCAACCGGGAAACGTAGGCGAAAAAATGACTCACACGTGCGATCATGGCCTAAATACCTTTTTGCATATCTTTATAATCTGACGAAGACAGAGTGGCGATGCTATTATTGAACGAAGATTCACTTTTTCGATGCCGGATACCATGCTGAACACCCTGCTCAGACCGTCCCTCGTGTTCGCGCTCCTGGTCGCCGGGCTGTCCGGACCAGCCGTCGTGGCCGAAACCCGGATCGTGGTTGGCGCCTACTACTACCCGCCGATTGTGCAGGTCAGCCCACAGGGACAACCGGAAGGCCTGCTGGCCGACCTGCTGACGGCCCTAGAGCAACGCCACCCGGACTATATCTTCGAGGTGTTTCAAACCTCACCCAAACGCCGGTATCTGGACTTCGAAGCCGGGCGCTATGACGTAATCTTTTTCGAAAGCCCGGACTGGCAGTGGTCCGACATGGACGCCCTGATCAGCCCGCCGCTGTTGACGGATGCCGACCAGTACGTGGCACTGAACAAGCCCGGTCGGGATCAGCGTTTCTTCGACAACATCGAAGAGCGCGCCATTGTCGCCATGTACGGCTACCACTACGCCTTTGCCGACCTGGAAACCGATGCCCGGAAGCTGATGGAGCGTTTTCGCATTGAGTTCTCCGACAGCCACGAACGCAATCTCAAACTGATCAAGGCCGATCGGCCGTCGGTGGCGGAGGTGGCCGTGGTCAGTCGTTCCTACCTGCAACTGCATTTCCAGGCCCACCCCGAGGATCGCGACCGGCTGCTGATTTCCGAAACGCCGGATCAGACCTACCAGCTCAGCGTCATCACCCGACCGGATTCCCCGCTCACCTCCCGGGAAATGATGGCGCTGCTGGCGCCGCTGATTCAGGATGGCAGCTATCAGGCGCTGGTCGAAAAATGGCGACTGACCCTTCCAGACAACCTGGAACAGCGCCTGCCCAGGCTGTAAGCTGTGCGCTCAACGCACGTCCAGCGTAAAGCCGATGGTCACCCGGCCTTCCTCGTCGACCCCCGCCGACCGGGTCGGATCGAGCAGGAACAGGCGATCGTCCTCGATGTCGTGGGTTTCCTGCATGAGCGCCTGAATCGCCAAGCCGCGATCACGGGCCAGGTTGTTCAGGGCTTCCGGCGGTAATTCACGCTCACCGGCGAGGTACGCCGCGCGTGCCGCCGCCCAGTCCTGCTCAGACAGCGCTTTCGCACCCCCAGCGGTCAGTTCGTCCCGCAGCAGCGCGAGGCCATCGGCCTCCGGCGCGACACCGCCCCGGATATTCAGCACCAGATCGGGACGTTCGTTCAGCGCCTTGGCCAGCGCCACCAGCTTGTCCGCCTCGCCGTCCGCCAACTCGACACTGCCGGGCAGGAACCGCACCTGGCCCAGGTCCTCGGCGCTGAACCCGGCCAGATCGGCGATGGACCCGAGCATGGTGAACGGTGAGGCCGCCGCCTTCACCAGCAGGTTACCGAACGCCCGCAACACCACCCGGCCAATGGTGAAATCCGGATCGGACAGATCCCCGGACACCGGCACATCCACCTCGATCACCCCCTTGGAATCCCTCAGCAGGGCCAGTCCCAGCTTGACCGGGGCCTGGACCGCCTGATCACTGACTACC
>JBPEXU010000074.1:0-2676 GCA_052031225.1 Marinobacter sp.
ACGGACTGGGCCTGGCGGTCGTCCAGGTAACCCAGGAAGTACAGCGTGAACTCCATCTCCGGGAAGTCCAGCTTGCGCACCAGGCGCATGCCCAGCACACGGGTGTAGAAATCCAGTGAGCGCGCCGGGTCTTTGATCCGCATCATGGTCTGGTTGAAGACAAAGCCTTCGGTTTCCGGCACCGGCTCGTGGTGCAGGCCGGGTGCGTCGTCAAAATGTCTGGGCATGGCGAAATCCCCTTCTGGTTTGCAGGTAAGAAAGCCTATACCTGTGTACGTTGCCCCGGGATTTCAAGATGAAAAAAGGCCCTGCACCGGGAACACCCCGGGCAGGGCCTCAAGACCGGCTTTTGGCCGGCGTTCTTCAGAGACACTCTGAAGCCTGTCTGCGGCGTCGGGTCAGGACGCCAGCTGATGTTCCTCGCCCCGGTAGTAGGCCTCCACCCGGGGGTTCATCACTTTCTTCCACAAAGGTGGCACCAGCGCCAGCACCACCATCGCCGCATAGCCCGCCGGCAGCTGGGGCGCGATGTCGTGGTGGCGCAACACCTGATAGCGGCGCTTGGCGTAGGCGTGGTGATCGCTGTGGCGTTGCAGGTGGAACAGGAACACGTTGGTCAGAAAGTAGTTGCTGTTCCAGCTGTGCTCGGGGGTGGTGCGTTCGTACCGGCCGTTGTCGAGCTTGCGCCGGTGCAGGCCGTAATGCTCCAGGTAGTTGACGATTTCCAACAGGGTAAAGGCGATGAAGCTCTGGCCCAGGAAAAACGCCAGCCCCAGCCAGCCGTACCCCAGAGTGAAGCCAGCCGCCACCAGCGCACTCAGGCTGTACCACCAGATCAGTTCGTTCCGCCAGCTCAGGGGCCGGTGGCCTTTGCGCCGGAGCCGTTCGGCCTCCAGTTTCCAGGCGTTCAGAAAGTTGCGGACATAGGCCTGGGGCAGGAACTGGTAGAGGCTTTGGTTATAGCGGGCGGAGGAAGCGTCTTCGGGGGTAGAAACGTGGACATGATGCCCGCGGATGTGCTCCACCTTAAACCCGGCATAGCAGACCAAAGACAGCAACAACCCGCCGGCCCAGGTTTCCAGCCGGTCGTCCTTGTGAATCAGCTCGTGGGCCACGTTGATCCCCAGCCCGCCAACAATACCGATGGACACGACCCAGCCGATCGCGCCCGCGACGCTGAAGATGCCGTCGGCCAGTACCGTCATGCTCCAGACCAGCAGCACCGCGAAAGCAACCACCCAGGCCAGGGTAATCACCCGGTAGAACCGCTCGCCGATCATCCGTGGCACGTCGGTGTCTTCGTCCGGATTCAGCGCATCTTTGCCCAGAATCACATCCAGCACCGGTATTAGGCCGAACACCACCACCGGCACGCCCCAGGAAAACAGGTTGACCAGATCCGTCGCCTGCCCGGCTGCCAGCAACAGCGGCGGCAGCACCAAAGGCACCATGGCGATCAGGTAACTGTATTTTTTCAGTGTCAGCAGCGTTCTCCGGCGGGCAGCCTCGCTGCCGAAGGTCAATTGACCCGTATTCATATCGTTCTCTCCCTGTGTCTGGCGTGTTTGCGGAAACGAAAACAGGAGCACACGCTCATTTTGTGTTTTGCATTATTGTCCTACAATATAGCAGTCGTCAAGCCATTTTCCCGGTTCGTTGTCGAGGCGGGCTCGAAACCGCCGGAGCATCAACCTCCTACCCTTCAACAACGGGAGCCTGTGATACACTCATGTCGACCATTCTCACCACCGAGCTGAGCGCGCCAGCCGCCAGCCGACAACGGACCGCGGTTCAGAGAGCCTTTATGGATTTTCAGGTACCCAACACTCTGGCGGAGCAGATCGCCAACTATCTGGGCGAACGGATCATGACCGGCCAGATCCGCCCCGGAGAGCGTATTCAGGAAGCGACGCTGGCGGCGGAACTGAAGGTCAGCCGGGCGTCGGTCAAAGAAGCGCTATACACGTTGGAACGCTGGCATCTGGTGGAGATCACGCCGCGCAAAGGAGCGGCGGCAAGCCACCTGGATGCCGAGCACGCCGCCGAACTCTACGATGTCTACATGCATCTGCTGATCATGCTCGCGCATCGGTTGTGCGAGCGCTGGCGGGAGGAACACCGGGAACCGATGCTGGCGACGCTGGCCCGGGCCACCGAGCAGATGCGGCGGGAAGACGCCGACATCAAAGCCCTGGTGGAGGCCAGTTTCGATGTGATGGAAGCCTGCTGTGACGTGGTGGGCAACCCCTACCTGAGTGAAGCACTGTCCAATTTCAAGCCGGCGGTCAGCCGGGCCTATTACCTGAGCGCCGATCGCTATCGCGCCGGCTTGCAGCAAACCCTGGCGTTTTTCAACGCGCTGCCCCAGGCCGTGCTGGCGCGGGACGCGCAGCGGGCGGAAGCGTTGATCCGGCAGTTCGCGGAACACCAGAAAGGCCTGATCCGACAGGCCCTGGATGCCCAGCGCGCACCGTGATGTGACCTAGCGCACAGACCCGCCCACGCGTCCCTTCTATCGTAACAAACTGTAACCAACGCCCAATCCGCAGCTTGGTCTGAGCTGTCCCTGCGGTCGTGAGTGAAACGGGCACCTGCCCCGACAACAACAAGAACCAAACCAACGGACGCCGGGACCATTCTATGCAACGCGCAAATACGAAATACCCATCTCGACAG
>JBPEXU010000075.1:0-8426 GCA_052031225.1 Marinobacter sp.
AACGCCGCCAGCGGTGCCTGAAGTACGGCGCCCATCATCGCGCCCATGCCGAGCATGGCGTAGAAACCGACGGACGAGGCGATATCCGGTGCCATGTGGGCGCCAACCAGACCCAGGGCGCCGCCCAGGGTCGCACCCATAAACAGGGTTGGGCCGATGACGCCGCTGGGCATGCCCAGTCCGATGGTCAGCGAGGTGACAATCAGCTTGGCGGCGCCAGCGCCAAGCAACAGCCAGAACCCGACCTCGCCGTTGATGGCCGCGTTCACCGTGTCGTAGCCAATGCCCATGGTTTCGGGAACGACGATGGCGAACGGCACCATCAGCAAGCCCGCGATGGTCAGCCGGAGCAGTACCGGGCGATGGTGATGGCGGCCGGTGCTGTCCACCAACTGAATAAACACAGCGGCGGCGATGCCGATGATCACCGCAATGACGAGAATCCAGGGGATCTCGAGCAGCGAATTCATGGTCAGTGCCGGCACGCTGAACGCCGGTTCGGTGCCGTACACCGCCTGGGTTACGATCGCGGCGCTCACCGCGGCGAGGATGATCGGCGTGAAGCCGGCGATGGTGTACTCCATCATCACCACTTCCATGGCGAAGATCACACCGGAAATGGGGGTGTTGAACGAGGCTGAAATCGCCGCCGCGCAGCCGCAGGCGACCAGGGTTCGGATGCTGTTGTTGGGGAGCCGCATCCACTGACCCATGAGGCTGGAGAAGGCGGCGCCCAGATGCACCGCGGGCCCTTCCCGGCCTGCGGACTGGCCGGTCACCACGGTGGTGACACCGGAGACGAACTGGACCAGGGCGCTGCGGAACGAGATATAGCCCTGGTGGTAATTCAGGCGCTCCATAACGTGCACAATGCCCACCTTCCGGTCATGGGGGGCGAGCCGGTGAAACAGCAGTCCGAGGCCGATGGCCCCGGCCAGCGGCAGCAGGCCACGGGTCAGGAGGTCCAGGGATTCGAAGCCTTCGGAATCGGTATCCGGCAGAAAATGCTCCAGTGGCCACTCGATGGCGAGCCGGAACACCAGGATCACGGCGCCGGTAATCAGGCCGGACAACAGGCCCAGCACCGCCAGCTGGGGGAGCGCATCGACACCGGACAGTCTGCGCCGGAATACCGGGATCAGCTTTTCGGTTATCGGGTGCCAGATCTTCCGCATGGGGGCAGGGGTTCCGGGTCAGGTGTGATCAAGCATCGGGACAATCGTCAGTTCATTGTAACGGGACTGCCTGGGGCTGCAATAAGTCCTTGGTTTATCATGGTAGACTACAGCGCTGATCCTCCATTTTCCGAGACCCATTTTCCTGGAGAGCATGGTGATAAAAGTAGGCATCGTTGGTGGTACCGGCTACACCGGTGTGGAGCTGTTGCGAATCCTCGCGGCGCACCCTGAAGCAAGCGTTCGCTGCATTACCTCGCGTTCTGAGGCGGGGACGCCGGTGGCGGACATGTACCCGAACCTGCGGGGTCACTACGACCTGGCGTTTTCCGAACCGGATGCCGCGGTGCTGAAGGCCTGCGATCTGGTGTTCTTCGCGACGCCGCACGGCGTTGCCATGCGCATGGTGCCGGAGTTGATGGCTGCGGGTGTCCGGGTGGTGGATCTGTCTGCCGATTTCCGGCTCAAAGATCTCGATGTCTGGGCCCGTTGGTACGGCATGGCGCATGAGGCCCCGGAGTGGGCGGCCAAGGCGGTCTACGGTCTGCCGGAAGTGGCTCGGGCTGAGATTGCCAACGCCCAGCTGGTGGCAAACCCCGGCTGTTACCCGACGGCCATTCAGCTCGGCTTCCTGCCGTTGCTGGAACAGGGGCTGGTGGATCCGTCGCGCCTGATCGCCGACGCCAAGTCCGGCGCCAGCGGTGCCGGTCGCCAGGGCAAGATCGGCATGTTGCATGGTGAGATCGGCGAAAGCTTCAAGGCCTATGGGGCGTCCGGACACCGCCATCTTCCGGAAATCCGGCAGGGCCTGTCGGCGGCCTCCGGCACCGATGTCGGGATCACCTTTGTGCCGCATTTGTTGCCGATGATCCGCGGCATCGAAGCCACGCTGTACGCGGAACTCCGGAACCCTGACGATGGCGAGCGGCTGCAGGCGCTGTACGAGTCGCGTTTCAACGACGAGCCGTTTGTCGACGTCATGCCCTGGGGTAGCCACCCCGAGACCCGCAGTGTGCGCGGAGCGAACCACTGCCGGATGGCGCTGCACCGTCAGGAAAACAGCCCGGTGGTCATCGTGTCGTCGGTCATCGACAATCTGGTCAAAGGCGCCGCCGGACAAGCGGTTCAGAACATGAACATCATGTTCGGATTGGCCGAAACGATGGGGCTCGACAGTCCCGCGCTGCTGCCCTGAGGACGTGCTGTGAGCGAATCTCGCAAACCGGCGGAAGAGTACGTCGTCATCCGTCATCGTCCGGGCTACCGGTTGCGGAGAACGGTGATCCTGCTGACGTTTTCGGTGGTCTCCGCATTGGCTGGCTATGCCACCGGTCTGGCTCAGGGCGGCTTTCGATTCGAGAGTGTGGAGGCGTCAAAGGATCGTCTTGAGGAGGAACTGGCGCAATTGCGGGACAGTCATAAATCGTTGCGCCAGCAGGTGGTCAACCTGGAGCGCGGTCGGGTGATCGACGAGCAGGCGCTGAATCAGGCCCGGAAGAGCATCGTTGAGCTGGAAACCCGCATTGCATCACTGAAGTCGGACCTGACTTTCTATAAAAACATCATGGCGCCCTCGGAGGCCAGTAAGGGCCTCCAGGTCGACAGCTTTACCCTGGCCCGGGACCGGGAGCCCGGCACCTGGGACTTCAAGCTGGTGCTGACCCAGGTGGGCAATAACAAAAGCTACATTTCCGGTGTCGTGGCGGTGAACGTCATTGGCACCCGCGACGAAGAAAAAGAAGTCATCGCCCTGCGTGATCTGTCTGAAGATATTGACGATCTGGGGGTCAAATTCCGCTTCCGTTATTTTCAGGACGTAGAGGGTACTCTGGTTCTGCCGGACGGATTTGAGCCGCTGGAAGTTCAGGTCGTTGCCCAGGCTCAGGGCAAGAAATCCTCGCAGGCAGAACGAACTTTCGACTGGGTTGAGTTAACGGAGAATTGACATGCTTGGCAGGAAAAAGCAGAAGCCACGCCGTCCGGCGGGCCACTTCGACACTTTGATTTCGTCGCGGACCACCGTGGAAGGGGACATCAAGTTTTCCGGTGGCTTACACGTGGATGGTCGGGTGCACGGCAAAGTCATGGCCGAAGAAGGCAGTGACGCGGTACTTCGGGTATCGGAAGTGGGCGAGATCACCGGTGATATCGTCGCGCCTCATGTCATTATCAATGGCACAGTCAATGGTGATGTCTATGCGTCCGCGCATCTTGAACTGGCTGAAAAAGCCGCCATCAATGGCAGCGTCTATTACAACCTGATCGAGATGGCGATGGGGGCGACCGTCAACGGCAATCTGGTGCATCAGCGTGAGCCGGTGGGGCTGATCTCCAACCGCGGCGAGAGCGCGATGGCGAGTGCCGAAAACGAGAACGCACCGGTAAGCGATGAGGCCGATGGTGGTAAATCCGAATAGTTGATTGTTTTAGTCGGGAATAACATAATCGTCCCGTATTGGTGGCGTTTCCGGAGGCGAACTTGAGTGTAGTGCAGCAACAAATGGCCGCTCCGCTGTTCTTCAGTGACAGCGCGGTCGCCAAAGTACGCGAGTTGGTTGAGGAAGAGGGCAATCCCGACCTCAAGCTGCGCGTCTTCGTGACGGGCGGGGGATGCTCCGGATTTCAGTACGGATTTTCCTTTGACGACAATCAGGATGAAGAAGACACTGCAGTCGAACGCGACGGTGTCACCCTGCTGATTGATCCGATGAGTTACCAGTATCTCGTGGGCGCGACCATCGACTACGAGGAAGGTTTGCAGGGCTCGCAGTTTGTCGTCAAGAATCCCAACGCCACGTCCACCTGCGGATGCGGCAGTTCATTCTCGATCTGATCATTGATCGCCGGCGGCCCCAATGTCGGGGCGCCGGCTGCTACGCGGGGTAGATCGCCCCCAGAATTCTCGGGCCCGATGCGCCCGTCACTTCCGGAAGGTTGCCCGGTTTTCCTGCCAGCGCCTGTTGCGCCAGCCAGGCAAAAGCAACCGGCTCCACCCATTGCGGGTCCACCCCCAGTTCCGATGTGCTGGCAAGCCTTGCAGGCGCTACTGCCTGTTCCAGCGCATCCATCAACACCGGGTTGCGGGTGCCGCCGCCGCAGGCGTAGACGGTAGCGATATCGGTATCCGGAAGTTGTTGGTGGATGGATAGTGCCGTCAGTTCCAGCAAGGTGCGCTGGACATTCTCCGGTGCCACCTGCGGATGGCGGCTGATCAGGCGCTTGACCCAGTCAATGTTAAAGCGTTCTTTGCCGGTACTTTTCGGCGCCGGGCGGGCAAAGTAGGCGTCCGACAACATATCCGCCAACAAGCGATCATCGACCTGCCCTTCCTGCGCCCAGTGACCGTCGGCATCGTAGGGGCGGCCGGTCTGGTCCTGACACCAGGCATCCATCAGCGCGTTGGCCGGACCGGTATCGAAGCCGATCACCGGTTCCGTGCTGCTGGCCGGCAGCCAGGTAATATTGGCAATGCCGCCCAGATTCAGAATGCAGCGATTCTCCGATGGGCTGCCAAAAAACGCTTTGTGAAACGCCGGCACCAGTGGTGCACCCTGGCCATTGGCGGCCATATCCCGGCGCCGGAAGTCGGCAACGGTGGTCACGCCGGTCCGCTCCGCAATAATCGCGGGATTGCCGATCTGGAGGGTAAAGGGCGCGGAGCCGGAAGGCTGGTGACGGATCGTCTGGCCATGACTGCCGACGGCGCCAATGTGGCTTGCGGGGATGCCCGAATGCTCGATCACCTGGCGGGCTGCCTGGGCAAAGAGCTGGCCCACCAGAGTGTCCAGTTCGCCCAGTTCATCGGGGGTTGCCTGATTCAAGCAGGCGTGAATCAATCGGTGCCGGAGTTGGTCGGGGTAGCGTAGGGTATGAGTTGCATGGACCGTAATGGTGTGGTCCTCGAACGATGCCAGCACCGCATCGATACCATCCATGCTGGTGCCGGACATCAAACCCAGCCAGGCTGTCATCTGGCTCAGTCTTCCGACGCCAGGGCCAGTTGCTGGTAGCTCTCACGGAACAGGTCAAATTGAGCCAGTTGCTGCTGTGTTACCTGTTTGAAACGAGCCATTTCTGCCGCCGGAATCGGCTTGGCATCCGGCAGTTTCACCGTGCGGGAGTTGCGCGGTGTGCCGTTGACGCGGAATTCATAGTGTAGATGCGGGCCCGTCACCATGCCCGATGAGCCAACGTAGCCAATGGTTTGTCCCTGTTTTACCCGCGCACCATTCTTGATGCCTTTGCCCAGCCGGCTCATGTGGGCGTACAGGGTGGTGATGTTATTGCCGTGCTGCAGAATCACGGTGCGGCCGTAACCCCCTTTCCAGCCGGCGAACTTCACCCGACCGTTCCCGGCGGCCTTGATTGGAGTGCCCGGAGGCGCCGCATAGTCGGTGCCTTCATGGGGGCGAACCACGTCAAGGACTGGGTGACGCCGCTGGAGGTTGAACGGTGACGATACGCGCGCGTTGATCGGGGTGCGCAGGAACGCCTTGCGCATGCTTTTGCCCGACGGCGCGTAGTAGTCGGTGTCGCCCTTGCTGTCGGTATATAGCAGGGCGATGTGCTCATCGCCCTGATTGACGAAACGAGCGGACAGGATGCGGCCGGTGCCAAACTTTTCCCCGTCCAGGTAAAGCTCCTCGTACACCACTTCGAACTGGTCGCCCTTGCGCACGTCGTATACGAAATCGATGTCCCAGCCAAAAATGCCGGCCAGTTCCATGGTCAGCCGGTCGTTCAGGCCGGCATCGCGGGCGGCAAGATAGAGGGAGCCGTCAATTTCCCCGGAGGCGTAGGCAAAGCGGGCCTCGGGTTCGCGCAGATCGGTTTTGCCGGTAAAGCCAGCTTCGGTCCGGCTGACCTTCAGGGTTTCCAGGCGGTTGCGTTGCAGTTCGACCGACGCCAGTTCGCCATCGTCGGTGGTGGCAAAGCGGATGGTCTCTCCGGCATAGAGACGCTGGAGTTTGCTGGCCTCGCCATCGCCGTGGATCACCGACAGCATGATGCGGTCGTTGAACCCGCCTTTCTTGAACAGGGAGGACAGCGTGTCGCCGGGTTTGATTTCAAAGGTCTGCCAGTGCAAAGCCGGTGCGGAGGGCTTCGGCTCGGCGGCGTCAGCTTGTAACGTCTCGGCCGCAGCATCTGGCTCAGACGGAGGTGCGGGCTTTTCCGCTTTCGCCTGGGTCGGGAGATCGCGCGGAGAGGATTCCAAAACGGTGCCTTGCTCCAAGTCCAAAGCATAGGACATGCGCTTGGCTTCGACGTTGCTGCTTGGGCTCATCAAAGCGGCGGTGGCAACGACCACGGTTGCGGCGGCCGCTATGGTGATGTGAGTCTTGGGAAACATTTTCAGCACGTATCGCATCCGTTTTAGTCGGCAATTCGGTAGCTTGAGCTACCTAGTTAAAGCTGCTGTTCAAGTATAGACCAACAGGTTACCGTATAAAATGCATGCGGGACAGCGTGGAACATTACGGTTGCTGCTCCAACCTCCGGATTTCTCACAGCGGCGCTGCTATAATACGCCGCCTTGCAAATTCAGGTTTTGGTTAATATTTGCACATCCTACTCTAGCAGGGGTGCGGGTAACTCACAGATTTCTTTTGTTGATCTCTGTAACTGACTGAATCCATCACATCAAACGGGGACGTGTTGTTCATGGCATCAATTGATGAAGCGTTGGCCGTCATCAAGCGCGGCATTAGCGAGCTGATTCCAGAAGAAGAGCTGATCGAAAAGCTTAAGTTAGGGCGGCCGCTCCGTATCAAAGCCGGTTTCGATCCCACGGCGCCGGACCTTCATCTTGGCCACACGGTGCTGATTAACAAGCTGCGCCAGTTCCAGGACTTGGGGCATGAGGTGATTTTTCTCATCGGCGACTTCACCGGAATGATCGGCGACCCAACCGGAAAGAGTGCCACCCGTCCGCCGCTGACCGAAGCGCAGGTGCGGGAAAACGCCGTCAGTTACAAAGAGCAGGTTTTCAAGATACTGGATCCGGAAAAAACCCGGGTTGTGTTCAATTCCGAGTGGATGGGCAAAATGACGGCGGCCGACATGATTCGGTTGGCCGGGCAATACACCGTGGCGCGCATGCTTGAGCGGGATGACTTCGATAAGCGCTACAAGGCCGAGCAGTCGATAGCGATCCATGAGTTTTTGTACCCGCTGGTCCAGGGCTACGATTCGGTTGCGCTGGAAGCCGATGTCGAGCTGGGCGGCACCGATCAGAAATTCAATCTTCTGATGGGGCGGATCCTGCAAAAGCACTATGGGCAGGAGCCTCAGGTCATTCTGACCATGCCTATTCTCGAAGGGCTTGATGGTGTCCAGAAGATGTCCAAGTCGCTGGGCAACTACGTCGGCGTCAACGACTCGCCGGGTGAGATGTACACCAAGCTGCTGTCTATTCCGGATCAATTGATGTGGCGCTACTTCGAATTGCTGAGCTTCCGGCCGATGGCCGAAATCGAGGAGTTCCGCAAGGCGGTCGAGGCCGGCGCCAACCCCCAGGACTATAAGAAGCTGCTGGCGGAGGAAATCATTGCTCGTTTCCACGATGAAGAGGCGGCGAAAACCGCCCACAAATCGGCGGGCAACCGGGTTGCTCTGGGGGAGATTCCGGAGAATGTGCCGGAGGTGGCGGTTTCTCTGGGCGGTCAGCCCGAGCTGCCAATGGTGACGGTGCTCCGGTTGGCGGGGTTGGTCAAGAATGGCGCCGCCGCCCGTGATGTTCTGGGGCGTGGTGCGGTGTTTGTCGATGGCCAGAAGTTTGAAGGTGAGCGCGCCTTTGTTAAGGGTGATGCCTGCGTCATTCAGGCAGGTAAGAAGAAAATCGCGCGCGTGGTGATTACCGACTGAGCCGGTGGTCTGAATTTTTTTCAGGCCACCCGTTGACACCGTCATAGAGGTCTGTAGAATGCGCGTCTCTCTCGAGGGGGCGCGCCGCTGAGGCGGGGTGTTGGTCGAGAGATAACCGCTTGAAAGTGCTTAAGAAATTCGATTTCGGCAAGTCGCAAAAAAGTGGTTGACAAGGTGGCGGTTCGGTGTAGAATGCGCGCCTCGATTGAAGCAGTAAGCCGGTTGTGATTTGGCGGATTCCGGAAGCGGAATCGGAGAAAAACAAACGGTTGACAAGGCGGCGGAACGATGTAGAATACGCGGCCTTGATTGAGCAGAGGCTCAACGCTCTTTAAAAAGTTAACCAAGTAATTCGTGTGGGCGCTGGCCGAGGTATTTCGGACATGA
>JBPEXU010000076.1:0-4037 GCA_052031225.1 Marinobacter sp.
AATCCATCAGGTCTGCACCAAGGCGGGCGTAGATATGGGCAATCTGATAGCCCGCTTCGGTGGCAAAACTCGATATGCCGTAGCTGGCGGTTTTCTGGTAAGCCCGGACCGCGCTTTCAAGCGCGGCGGTCTTGGCCACCATGCTCTTATCCAGCGGCAGGGTCAGGCGGATGCTGTCGTATCGCGCCAGCGCGTCGCGGGCCAGCGTGGCCGACGCGGAGGCGGCCAGGTAACGCATGCGGTCATCGGCACGGTCGGCGGCGTTGTCGACGGTGGCCATCTGCTGGCGCAGCCAGTAATCGCGACGCTCGGTATCGCCCTGAGCTTGATAGAGTTCCGCGAGCCGGTTGGCCGCCTCCATGAATTCCGGTGCCGGCTCGGGATACCGGTTGGCGTACCGGCGCCAGGTATCGATGGCTTTGTTCTCATTGCCGGAACGGTCGTACAGCTCGGCGGCGATCAGCAGGTTTTCCCGACGCTCCTCGTCGGTCGTCGCCAGGGCAAACAGTCGATTCAGCTCATCCCCGGCCTGCTCCCACTGTCCGGTTTCCCGGTACGCCAGCGCCAGTTTGGCCGGCACGGTGTCGATCAGTTCGTGCTCCGGATACTGCTGACGGAAGCCGGTCAGAACCTCGATGGCCGGCGCCCAGCGCTTACCCTCGATCAGCAGCGACGCGGCATCGTACTGGGCGTTGGCCGCCAGGGCCGAGCCGGGGACGACCGACCCGACCCGGAGAAACTCGTCGACCGCCAGCTCCGCGTTGCCGTTGGCGGCGTGCGCCTCCGCCTGCCGGTATACCGACGCCGCCACGTTTTCCCGGATACCGGCCCGACGGCTATCGGTGTCCGGCATCAATAGCAGCACCTCGGCGTAGACCCGCTCCGCCTCGGGGTAACGTTCCAGCTCGAAGAGACTGTGCCCGGACAACAACAGCGCCTCGACCACCAGCTCCGGACGGGCCGGCGGCTGCCAGGCCACCAGACGCTCCGCCATGGCGACGGTCTCCTCGTACTGCGCCCGCTCGAACTCCCATTGCTGGGCGATGGCGAATACGTCCGGCGCCCGGGCATCCCCCGGGAAGGCATTGGCAAACCGCAGGCGGTTCAGCTGCTGCAGATCCTCGAGATTGGCGCGCGCGTCCGCCGGCATCCCGTCCCAGGTGTTGGCATACTCGCGGAACGCCAGTACCGAGGCATAACCGGCCTCGGCCGCTCGTGGCGGGGCGTCACCCTGGTAGGGAAAATCGTAGGCCACGCTCTCGAACGCCTCGATGGCGCCCGGCCAGTCCTGCAACGCCAGTCGGGTTTCGGCCAGCAGGAACAGGCGCTCGGGGGTCCGCGGGTGGGTCGGGAAGGTGACCGCAAACGCTTCGTAATAGCCGGCGGCCGATTGATAGTGCGATCTTCGCTGCACCGGATCTTTGGCCTGTTCGGCCAGGAAGTAATGCCGGTCCGCCAACTCCGGAATCAGCGTCTCCAACTGAGCGCGGATGAACGCCAGCGTGTCCGGGTCGGCGGACGCCCAGTATTCCGAGTACAGTCCATACTGCTCGACAAACTGTGCCTTGCGGGCGGGGATGGTCTGCTCGAAGCCGGCCTGGGTCAGAATGTCAATGATGCGGATATGGTAGCGGGGTGCCCACTGGCTGTCGGGATGGGCGTCGATAAACGCTTCGTGCACCGCCACCGCATCGGTGTACTGCTCGCGCTCCAGCAGAAGCTCGCTGTAGCGGTCATAGACCAGCACCTCATAGGGTCGGCTGCCGGTTTCCCGGAACAGCGCCTGCAGGGTGTCGGCCCCGTCCAGATAGGACAGCGACAGCCCAAAGACCCGGAACAGGTCTTCCACCAGAGTTCGGTTGCGCTGATCGATGTCGTCCACCGGCTGACCACCGGGCATCACCAGGTCCAGCACTTCGATGTAGCTGAGCAGCGCCTGCTGGTAGTCGGCCTGCTTGAATTGGCTCCAGCCCCGCATGTAATGGGCGTTGATCAGGAAGGACGGGTCGACCGACTGCTGCCCCGCCACCTGGGTCACCTGGGCAAAGGCCTGCTCCGCTTCGCGATAGCGACCGTCGATAAACAGCAGGTCGGCGCGCCGGAACTGGGCTTCCAGCCAATAGTCGGAGTCCGGGTAGCGGTTCACCAGCGTGGTCAGGGTGTCCAGCTGGTTCTCGCTCTCCCCCCGCAGCTCCCAGGCGCGCGCGAGCTGGTAGTAGATCTGGTCGTTGCCGGCACGTTCAGGGTATTCGGCAAGCAAGCGCTGATATGATTCGATGGCTCCGGAGAGCTCGTCCTGGGCGGTATCGGCCAGCTTGCGCTCTGCCCGCAGGAACTCAAGGTCGGCCAGACGGTGCCGGATGGTCACCTGCTTCCGGGGATCGTCCACCAGCGGCAGCAAGGCCTGGTAACTGGCCATGACGGTTTCCAGCGACACCTCGGCCTCGGCTCCGGCGATGGCGGCCTCGGACGCCTGCGTCGGCGATTCGATCGGTAACGCCGCCAGGGTGCCCGGTCGAACCGCCGGCATTTCTTCGTCCGGGGTGAGCCCGGGCAACCAACCGATGCTCTGACAGCCCTGCAACAGAACGGCAAGCAGCAGCGCGACCGTGGCCGCCCGGGCCCGCTGAATACCTTCGGTCATCCCGGTCATTGGCCTGCTCCTGGCAAAGAGGATTGCTGTCGGAACAGCTGATCGGCCAGGCGCGCCTGGGCGTGCCTTGACGCCACCAGATAGCGGCGGTTGCGCTCAACCCGCTGCTGCAGATCCTGGTCAACCTGAGCCAGCAGGCGCTGACGGGAGGCCGACAGCGCCGACGCCAGCTCACCCCGCAGCACCTGCAAGCGGTTTGTCGCGTCCGCCAGCCGGGCCAGGTACTGCTGGTGCTTCTGGTCTTCGGACATCAGCACCGCCAGGCGCTCGCGACGGGCCTGGAATTCCGCCATCGCGGCGTCCAGCTCCCGCAACTGCTTTTGCGCGGCCCAGCGGTTGATCCCGTAGTCGTCCGCCACCATCCATTGGAAATGGGCCTGCATTCGCCGGAACGTGGCCCGCTGCCGTTGTGTCCGCGCGTCTGCGGGCAATTTTGCCAGCGTCTGCTCGACCTGCTTGAGCCGTTGCGCCAAGGCCATCTGTTCGGTGCTCATAAAGAAGGTTTCATCGCCTCTTTCGAGCGCGCCGTCAATCTGTTCGCGGAAGCTCTTGTGCTGCTGCGCCCAGTAATCGGCCTGTTGCTGGGACAACGCCGTTTCGGTTTCGGCGATGCGTTGAGCCCGCTGCTGCCGGCGGGTCTCCAGCATGATGTCGAAGGAGGCAAGCTGGGTTTGCCAATGATCGAGGTGATCCTGCAACTGATACAGCTCCGTCAACTCGCTCAGCGCCTGCTGGAACGACTCGGAGGCCAGCGTGGACGCCAGGCCCGGGTCTGCCGGCAGCACCCGCAGGCGCCCATAGGCATCGGTAATCGGCCCGCTGCTGTCCCGCTCGACCTGCAGCGCCGCCATCAGGCTGGCTTCATCCAGCGCGCCGCGAGAGGTTTCCAGCCGCGCCATCTGTTCTTCATAGTGACTCGCAGCCTGTCGATACGCAGCCAGGGCTTCAACCAGCCGCCCGGCCTGCTCCAGCAGATAGCCCCGGGCGTAGTGCACCTGTTGCAGCCAGGGCGTGAACAACGCCCGTTCCGACAGCAGATTCAGAACCCCGAGGGCCTTTTCGCCGGCACCGGCACTGGCGGCGGCGACCGCGTACTCGAACAGCGCCCGGTCGGACAGCGGTCCATCGGCAGAAATACCATCGAACACCGCCAGGGCCTGATCGAAACGTTTGTCCAGCAGCATTAGCCGGCCCAGGGAGAGCCGGATCTGATCGGCCAGCGCCACGGTCTCCGGCAGACTTGGATCGTCGTCCGCCAACGCCACATCAAACCGTGGCAGCAGCGCCGTCAGCCGCTGCTCCGCAGCCGACGTCTCGCCGGCCGCCACCTGATCCATCGCCAGGTTGTAGTCCAGATACGCCCGCCACAGGCTGTCTTCGCTCA
>JBPEXU010000077.1:0-5664 GCA_052031225.1 Marinobacter sp.
CCAGACCCCGGGGAAGGTATTGAAGTAGGCGTCGCGATAACGTTCGCCGTCCGGGTCCCGCCAGAAGCACACCGGCATGGAGGGCAGCGGCTGGCGGCACACCAGTTCGCCCCGGCCTTCACGCACCGGCTGGCCATCGTCGCCGTAGGCGACGGCATCGACGCCCAGGAACCGGCACTGGATTTCACCCCGGCGTACCGGCAGCAGCGGGCTGGCGCCGACGAAGCAGCCACAGATGTCGGTGCCACCGGCGATGGAGCCGAGCAGCACGTTCGGCGCGCCGTCGCTGTAGATCCAGTCGTAATCTTCCGGCAGCAGCGGTGAGCCGGTGGAGAACACCACCCGCAGGGCACTCTGGTCCAGCGTTTTCGCGGGCTCGATACCGGCCTTGCGACAACCGGCGATAAACCGGGCGCTGGTGCCGAAGTGGGTCACTTTTTCCGCCGCCACGGTTTGCCACAGGAAGTTCAGGTCCGGGTAGCCCGGGGAACCGTCGACGGTGATCACCGCCGCGCCGGTGAGCAGGGCCGAGGCCTGCCAGTTCCACATCATCCAGCCGCAGGTGGTGAAGTACAGGAACCGGTCGTCGGCACCGACGTCGCCGTGCAGCATCAGTTCTTTGGCGTGGTTGATCAGCAGGCCGGCGCTGCCGTGGACGATGCATTTGGGTTTGCCGGTGGTGCCAGAGGAGTACAGGATGTACACCGGATGATCCGGCGGCAGCGGTGTGAAGGTCGGGGCCTGGCCGGCGCCGAAGGCCAGGGCGTCGTCCCAGGTAGTGACCCGTTCGCCCGGGATCGGGGCTTGATCCGGCAGCTGCTGAATACTGATCACGGTTTTCAGTGAGTTCAGGCCGGCAATCAGCTCGGCGAAGTCGTTCTGACGGGCAAACACCTTGCCGCCATAACCGTAGCCGTTCACCACGATCAGTGCCGCCGGTTCGATCTGGCCGAAGCGATCGTTGATCGCGCCGACGCCGAAGTCCGGCGAGGCGGAACTCCAGATCGCCCCCAGGCTGGTGGCGGCCAGCATGCCGACCATGGCTTCGTAGCCGTTGGTGACGATACCGGCCACCCGGTCACCGGCCTGAATGCCCTGGCTGCGCAGGAAGGCTTCCAGAGCGCCGGCATCGGCTTTCAGCTCGGCGTAGGTCTTGCGCAGCACCGGCCGGGTTTCGCAGTAGGCGACGATGGCTTCCCGATCGGCGTGCTCGCCCTCGGCCATGCGCAGCAGATTGGCGGCAAAGTTCAGTTTCATGCCCGGGAACCACTCGGCACCGGGCATCGCCCGCTTGCCTAGCACCTGCCGGGCCGGGGTCTCACAGATCAGGCCACAATAGTCCCAGACTTTCTGCCAGAAGGTTTCAAGGTCCTGGATCGACCACTGATGCAGGGCGTGGTAATCGGCAAACGGCCCCAAGCCCTGGCCTTCCAGCCAGGTTTTGAACTGGGCCATGCGCGAGTGGGTCAGGGTCGCCTCATCGGGCGTCCAGACAACCGGTGAAGATGCAGAAGTGCTCATCCGATGCTCCTGTCAATTACTGCATATGCCAGCCGTGGCTGACCACGACGGACTGACCGGTGAGGGCGGCGGACGGGAAGGCCGCCAGGTGCACCGCCAGTTCAGCCACATCTTCCAACGTGGTGAACTGACCGTCCACGGTGTTCTTGAGCATGACCTTGCTGATCACCTCCTGCTCGGAGATACCCAGCTCTTTGGCCTGTTCCGGAATCTGCTTTTCCACCAGCGGTGTGCGAACGAAGCCCGGGCAGATGATGTTGCTGCGGACGCCGTGTTCGGCGCCCTCCTTGGCCACCGCACGGCACAGCCCGAGCATGCCGTGCTTGGCGGCGACGTAAGGCGCTTTCAGCGGTGACGCTTCCAGCGAATGCACCGAGCCCATGTACAGCATGGTGCCGCCGCCGTTGGCGTACATGTGCTTGAGCGCGGCCCGGGTAACCAGGAAGGCGCCGTCCAGGTGGACACTGATGACTTTGCGCCAGTCGGCCAACTCAAGCTTGTGGACCGGGTCGATGTGCTGAATGCCGGCATTGGCCAGGGCGATGTCGAGTCCACCCCAGGCGTCCACCACAGCCTCGACGCCGGCCTCGACCGCCTGTTCGTCGGTGACATCCATCGCCACCGCCATGGCGGTTCCGCCCGCCGCCTGGATCGCCGCCACGGCCTCATTGGCGCTCTCCAGCGTGAGGTCGGCCACCGCCACTTTCGCACCTTCACGGCCGTAGGCCTCCGCAATGGCCCGGCCTATGCCCCGGCCGGCGCCGGTTATCAGCGCAATCTGATCTTTCAAACGCATCTCTTTGGGTCTCCTCAATCGTAAGCCACGCTTGGCAACCAGGTGGCAATCTCAGGCACCAGGAACACAATCGCCAGTGCGACCAGCTGAATGACAATGTACGGCACCACGCCCCGGTAAATGTCGGTCACCTTGATCTCGGGCGGTGCCACGCCCTTGATGTAGAACAGGGCGAAGCCGACGGGCGGGGTCAGGAACGAGGTCTGCAGACACATGGCGAACAGGATGGTGAACCAGACCAGGTCAAAGCCGAGCTGCTGCACCACCGGCGCCACCAGCGGCAGGATGATCAGGGTGATCTCTACCCAGTCCAGGAAGAAGCCGAGCAGGAACACCGCCGCCAGGATGGTAAGCACCACGCCGTAGGGTCCGAACGGCAGGCTTAGCAGCGCCTCTTCAATCACCGCATCGCCGCCCAGACCACGCAACACCACCGAGAATGCCGTCGCGCCCAGGAAGATGGCGAAGATGAACGAGGCGGTGCGGGTGGTCTGATACAGCGACGAACGCAGGACCTTGAGGTTAAGGCGTCGGGCCGCCAGCGCCAGCACCAGGGCACCCAGCGCACCGACCCCGGAGGCCTCGGTCGGGGTGGCCAGGCCGGCAAAGATCGAGCCGAGCACACCGAGAATGAGCGCCGCGGTCGGAAGCACCGCCTTGGCCACTTCCCACACCACGCTCCAGCTGACCTTTTCCTGGCCTTCCGGCACTGGTGCAATGCTCGGCTGCAGCAGCGGCCGGCCCAGGGCGTAGATCACGTACATGGCGCCGAGCAGCAACCCCGGCAGGAAGGCGCCCATGAACAGGTCACCGACAGAGGCTTCCGGCACCGCCAGCCGGTCGGCCATCAGCACCAGCATGATCGACGGCGGGATCAGGATGCCCAGGGTACCGGTGGCGCAGGCGGTACCGACGGCAAAGCCCTTGTCGTACTTGTTCTGCATCATCACCGGCAGCGACAGCATGCCGAGCAGGACCACCGAAGCCCCGATGATGCCGGTGGTGGCGGCCAGCAACACACCGATCACGATGACGGTGACGGCAAAGCCGCCGCGAACCGCACCAAACAACTTGACCATGCTGCGCATCAGCCGCTCGGCGACACCGGATTGATCCAGCATGATGCCCATGAAGATGAACATCGGCAGAGCCACCAGGGTATCGCTGGCGACGATGCCCCAGATCCGTTCGGGCACCAATCCCATCGAAGACTGGTAATCAAACCAGAGGTTGGCGCCAAAGTTTTCCACCGCGACCACACCGACCACGGTCCAGATTACGGCGGTTCCCCCCAGCACCCAGGCGACCGGGAAGCCGGTCATCAGCAGCGCGCCGAAGGTCAGGAACAGGCCAATGACAAAAAGCGTTTCAAGTTCCATCAGGACGCATCCTCCGCGCGGTTATCATCGCTCTCTACCTTGATCGGGCGCGGAAACCCGAACAGCAGCGCGGTTACTTTCAACAATCGGGAAACGGCACCGATGGCGATCAGCGCAAACGCCAGCGCCAGTATGCCTTTGAGGACCCAGCGTTGCCCCAGGCCCGCCGGGGCCGGACTGGTTTCGCCCACTTCGTAGGAGCTGATGGCGTAGGGCACCATCTCGTACACCGCCAGGATCAGGAAGGGCAACAACAGAAACACCAGCCCGAACAACTCGATCCAGGCCTGGGCTTTCAGGGAAAACCGTTCGTGCAGTACGTCGACCCGGACATGGTCGTCCACCACCAGGGTATAGGCCAGGCCCAGCAGCCAGCCGGCGCCGGCGAGGTGCCACTGCAGCTCTTCAAGCAGCACCGAGCCCTGACCAAATACGTAGCGGCCAACCACCGCCCAGATGATGACCCCGGTCACCACCAGCCAGAACCAGGACGCGCCCTTGCCAATCAGACTCAGCAGGCCATCGAGCCCCTGGCTGAGGCGGGTGGTGGGCAGTTCGGTGTGATGATGAAGGAGTTCGTCTGCGTCTTGGATGGACGCACGGGGACTCTGTGATGAGCCCGGATCAGACACCGTCATGGGTGAATACCTCGCGCAATAAAGCGTCTGTGCAAAACGACGATGGCCCCGAAGGGCCATCCATTTGGCGGTCGGGCGCCGGTATCAGCACCTTCGCCCGACGTCCCGCACCAGGGTTACAGGTCGGCCGGCAGATAGGCCCGCTGATCCCACACCTTGTAGGTCTTCAGGAACTCCTGCTGGCTCTCGTAAACGCGCTTGAAGTCGGCGTCCTTCTCGGCTTCCTCTTTCAGCACTTCTTCGGTTACCGCCTTCAGTTTTTCCAGCACCTCGCGGGGGATCTGATCGGCATTCACACCCTTTTCCTGGAACCCGGCCAGGACGGCGCCGTTCTTGTACTCACCCTCGGCCAGGCCACGGGTGGTGGCGGCGGTACAGGAGGCTTCCACCAGCGCCTTCTGCGCGTCGGTGGCGCGCTCCCACTCGTCCTTGTTGATCAGCATGTACTGAGCGGTGAACTGCTGATGCCAGCCCGGGAACAGGTTGTACTTGACGATCTTGTCAAAGCCCAGAATCTGGTCGATGGCCGGCATCGAGAATTCGGTGGCATCGATGGTGCCTTTCTCCAGCGCCTGGTAGAGCTCGCCGCCAGGCATCATGGTGACGGACGCACCCAGTTTCTCAAGCACCTTGCCGCCCAGACCGGCAAAGCGGATCTTCATGCCGTTGTAGTCGTCCAGGCTCTCGATCTTGTTGGCGTACCAGCCGGCGGTTTCCGGGCCGATAATGCCGCACAGCTGAGCGTGTACTTTGAAGCCCTTGTTGGCGTAGGTTTCCTGCAGCAGTTCGTGACCACCGCCGTAGTAATACCAGCCGATGTAAGCCCACGGCTTCATGCCGAAGGGAACCGCGGCGAACAGCGGCACCGCAGGCACTTTGCCCTGGTCGTAACCAATCCAGGTGTAACCGGCGGACACCTTGCCATCGGACACGGACTGGAGGATGTCAAACGGAGGAACCAGCTTGCCAGGCTCGTAAACGCGAACCTGAATACTGCCGTCAGAGGCGGTGGTCAGGTTGTCCGCCACCCAGGCAGCGGGCGAACCCAGACCGGGCAGGTTGGTGGCGAATGCCACCGGCATTTTCCAGCGTAGATTGTCAGCAAATACGGTACCGGTGGACAGGGCCAGAGCCCCTGCAATGCCGGTGATGGCCTTGAGCAGTTTCATCGATGTTGTCTCCTACCATTGTTCTTGTTTCCGTCCGTCCGGGAAGGTAGACGGCCTGGACTAAGTGTAGTCAGACAACGCAAAAAATGAGAACGACATTCAGGTGTGGGTCCAACGGAAGGCGTCGATCTTATTTTCTGCGTTGTATGACTTCCTTCCGC
>JBPEXU010000078.1:0-5043 GCA_052031225.1 Marinobacter sp.
CAAACCCGCCGCCCATGACTGCGCCTTCGGTGATGGCGATGACGACTTTCGACGACTCGTTGACCTGTTGGATCATCTGTCCAAAGGCCCGGTTTAGCGTGTAGAAGGGATCGTCGTGCCCTTCGCCGGCCTGCTGGCTGCGCGCCCCGGCCATGTCTTTGATGTCGCCGCCGGCGCAGAAGTGTCCGCCGGCGCCGCGCAGAACCACCGCCCGGATACCCGCGTCGTGCTCAATCTCCGTGAACACCGTGGCCAGTTCCGCCACCATCTGCAGACTCATGGCGTTGCGGACGTCAGGACGGTTGAGGGTGATGAGCAGGGCGGGGCCGCGCTTTTCAAGCAGTAGGGTGTCGCAATGAGGTAGCTGTTCCATGGCCGACTCCTGTGTGAGTTTGGGGCCGGTGCCCCGGCACCCGCGATTGTCTTGGTCAGTCGCGACGTTTACCCGGCAGGGTCCCCATCAGTTTGCAGATAATCCCAAGCATGATTTCGTCCGCACCGCCGCCGATGGAGACCAGACGCACGTCCCGGTAGGCCCGTGACAGCGGGTTGTCCCACATGTAGCCGTTGCCGCCCCAGAACTGCAGGCAGGCGTCGGTGACCTCGCGACCCAGACGGCCGGCTTTGAGTTTCGCCATCGACGCCAGTTTGGTGACGTCTTTGCCTTCGATATGGAGTTCGCAGGCCTGATAGGTCAGGGCCCGGAGCGCCTCCACCTCGGTCTGCAATTCGGCCAGGCGGAAGTGGATGTACTGGTTGTCGATCAGCGGCTGGCCGAAGGTCTTGCGTTCGCGGCAGTAGTCGATGGTCTGGGCGATGCAGTTTTCCAGCGCTTTAATGACATTGGCCGCGCCCCACATGCGTTCTTCCTGGAACTGAATCATCTGCATCATGAAGCCGGTGCCTTCGGCCCCGATCCGGTTGCGCTGGGGCACCCGGACATCGTCAAAGAACACCTGGGCGGTTTCCGAGGAACGCATGCCCAGCTTGTTCAGGTGCGGGCTGAAGGAAATGCCCGGCGAGTTCATCGGCACGATGATCAGGGACTTGTTCTTGTGCGGTTTGTCGTCGCTGGTGTTGGCCAGCAGGCAGATGAAATCGGCTTTCGGCGAGTTGGTGATCCACATCTTGGAGCCGTTGATGATGTAGTCGTCGCCGTCCTTCCGGGCGGTGGTTTTCAGGCCCGCCACGTCGGAGCCGGCGCCCACCTCGCTGACGCCGATACAGCCGACCATATCGCCGGCGATGGCCGGAGCCAGAAAGTCCCGTTTCAGTTCGTCCGAGCCGAACCGGGCCAGCGCCGGTGTGCACATGTCGGTTTGCACGCCAATGGCCAGCGGCACGCCGCCGCAGCGCGCGGTGCCCAGTTCCTCGGCGGCCACCAGATTGTAGCTGTAGTCCAGCCCCATGCCGCCGTATTCTTCCGGTTTCTGGATGCCCAGCAGACCCAGGTTGCCCAGCTTCTTGAACAGCGCCTTGATCGGGAACTCGCCGGCGGCTTCCCATTCGTCACAGTGGGGATTGATTTCCTTTTCCACGAAGTCCCGAACGGTCTTTCGCAGGGCTTCGTGTTCGGCGGTGAATTTCATGTCTTACTCTCCTGGTCGGCTGATCGGTTGTTGTTAGAATCGTGCGACGCCAAACGAGTTGGGGCGCAGGTTCCGGCGTTCGGCGTCCCGGCATACGGACAGCACCAGGGCCAGCACCTTGCGGGTGTCCCGTGGGTCAATCAGGCCATCGTCCCAGAGCCGGGCGGTGCCATAGAGCGCGGTGGAGCCTTCTTCCAGCTTTTTGGCGGTGGCCTGTTCGAGAAACGCCAGGGTCTTTTCGTCCGGCTCCAGGCCACTTCGGCGCTGTTTTTCCTCGGCGACAATGCGCATCACCTTGCCGGCCTGGGCCGGGCCCATGACGGCGGTGCGGCTGTTGGGCCAGGCGAAAATGAACCGCGGGTCCAGCCCCCGGCCGCACATGGCGTAGTTGCCGGCGCCGTAGGACCCGCCGACCACAATCGCGATTTTTGGCACCCGGCAATTGGCCACCGCCTGAATCATTTTGGACCCGTGTTTGATGATTCCGTTCTGTTCCGAGTGGGTGCCGACCATGAAGCCGGTGGTGTTGTGCAGGAACAGCAACGGGGTGCCGGCCTGATCGCAGAGCTGGATAAACTGGGCCGCTTTGGTGGCGCCGGCCGGGGTGATCGGGCCGTTGTTGCCAATGATGCCGACCGCGTGGCCCTGAATGCGGATGGTGCCGCACACGGTCTGGTCGTCGTAGCCGTTCTTGAAATCCAGAAACCGGGAGCCATCGGCGATGCGGGCGAGGATTTCCCGCACGTCGTAGGGCTTCTTGGCGTCGGCGGGAATGACCCCGAGCAACTCGTCGGCCGGATACAGCGGCTCGTCCCAGCTCAGTTCGGGCTCCGGCGGCAGCTGCTCGTTCCAGGGCAGGGCGCCGAGGATCTCCCGGGCCTGGCGGATGCCGTCGGCGTCGTCCTCGGCCAGGTATTCGGCGGTGCCGGCGACGGTGGCGTGCATGTCCGCGCCACCCAGTTCTTCGTCGGTGGCCACTTCGCCGGTGGCCGCCTTCAGCAATGGCGGGCCGGCCAGAAACATCTTCGCCTGCTCACGCACAGTGATGACGTAATCGGACAGTCCGGGCTGGTAGGCACCCCCGGCGGTGGCGTTGCCATGCACCACGGTCACCTGCGGAATGCCGGCGGCGGACATGCGGGCCTGGTTGGCAAAGCCACGGGCGCCGAGGACAAAAATGTCGGTGGCGTAGTTCAGGTTGGCGCCGCCGGACTCGGACAGCGACACCACCGGCAGTTTGTTTTCCATGGCGATCTGTTGCAACCGCAGGGTTTTGTCCAGGCCCGCGGGGGTGATGGTGCCACCCTTGATGGCGCTGTTGCTGGCAACCACCAGGCAGCGGATGCCGGAGACGGTACCGATGCCGGCGATGATGCCGCCGCCGGCCATCGAGCCGTCCTTGTCGTCGTGCATCTTGTAGCCGGCCAGCGAGCACAGTTCCAGAAATTCGCTGCCCCGGTCGAGCAATCGGTTGATCCGGTCCCGGGGCAGGAGTTTGCCGCGCTTGGTGAATTTTTCCCGGGCGGCTTCGGCCAGATCCAGCACCTTTTGTTCGACCTCCCGGAAGGCCTGAATGTGCGCCTGCATCGCCTCCGCATTGGCCCGGAATTCGTCCGATTGCGGGGTGACCTGTGTCTCCAGTACCTGCATCGCGGTGTCCTCAGTCGTCACTCAGTACTTTCGGGGTCGTGGCCCGGTGAAAGCCGTTGAACGGCTGGTTGTTCCGGGCCTTGGCCAGCGGCCAGATCCGGCCACCCTGGGAGGCGGCGCCGTCGATGCGCAGACAGTCGCCACTGATAAACGCCGCCCCCGGGCTGAGCAGAAAACAGATCGCCGCGCTGACTTCGGCTTCGGTACCCATGCGTTTGATCGGAACATGGTCGCCGAGGCTGCGAATCCACTGCTTCATGTGTTCCGGGTAGTTGTCCATGCCGGACGAGGCGATCCAGCCCGGCGCCACGGCATTGACCCGGACCCCGGAGGCACCCCATTCCACCGCGGCGGTCTGGGTGAAATTGACCATGCCGGCCCGGGCGGCGCCGGAGTGGCCCATGCCCGGCATCCCGCCCCACATGTCGGCGACCACGTTGACGATGGCGCCGCCGGTCTTGCTCATGGCCTGGGTGTAGACCTCCCGGGCCATCAGGAAGCCGCCGGTCAGGTTGGTGCGTACCACGGTTTCCCAGCCTTTCTGGTTGATGCCGGTCAGTGGCGCCTGAAACTGGCCGCCGGCGTTGTTGACCAGGCCATGCAGGGCACCGTGCTCGGTCAGGATGGCCTTGACGGTGGCCTTGACGGCGTCTTCTTCGCGGATGTCGCAGACGTGGGCACTGGCGATGCCGCCGTCTTCGAGAATTTCCGCCTTCACGGCTTCGACCTTCTCGGCCTTGCGACCGACCAGGGCCACCCGGGCGCCGAGCGAGGCCAGCTCATGGGCGGTGCAGCGGCCGATACCGGAACCGCCGCCGGTGACCACGATGACCTGATCCCGGAACAGCTCGGGGTGAAAGATGGAGCGATAACTCATGGTTGTTGTCCTTGTGCCAAAGCCGCGCGGGCAATCGGGATGGGGAATTCAAGCAGTTGCTGGGCAAACGCCTTGCCCTGGGGGTCGATGCGCAGACTGGCCACGCCGCCGCCGCCGAGGCTGTGCTCCAGCAGGAAATTGAACGCCGCCAGGCCGGGCAGATACCAGCGCCGGACTTTGCCGGTCTCCGGATTCAGCGTGTGCCGCATCCAGTCCGCCACCGCGGTTTCGGTCAGCGCGGCGGCGATGTAGGGCAGGTAGGCCGGATCGCGGGCGATGACGCCGATGTTGCTGTGATCGCCCTTGTCGCCACTGCGGGCCCAGGCCAGTTCGATCAGCGGCACCGTGGTGTCGGTGGCGCCGGGGGGCTGGTCGTAGTCGGCGGCGGTGAGCTGATCCGGGGTGAAGCCCCCGTCGGTGGCGAGGTCGACCGGCAGCCGTTCGCCGGCCAGATCCACCGTCACCTCAACATCGGATTTTGGCACCAGGCAGGAGAACAGCCGGATTTTCGGCCACACCGTGGGCCGGCCGCCGACAATGCCGGTAATGCCCGGCGCCATGCCGGTGGCGGCTTGGGCGATTTCCCGGGAAAACAGCACCAGGGCGTCCTTTTTCGGGTGCGCGGTACTGATTTTGACCACCACTTCCCGGCAGTCCCGGTTGCGGGCGTGTGCGCCATAGGTGGTTTCGGTGCCGAGCAGCTCGATGGAGGTGTCGGAGTAGTCGGGCAGGCCGCGTTCGGCGAACATCCGGGCGGTTTTGGTCAGGATGGCTTCGGCAACCGCCTGGGCTTTGGCCGGTGCGTTCAGGCCGGCGAGCAGGAAGGTGACCGTGCATTTGAAGCCGTCCGGCCAGGTGCCGGACACCTTGTACTGATCGGTGGGCGGCAGGCCCCGGGCGCCGGTCACGGTGACCCGGTCCGGCCCG
>JBPEXU010000079.1:0-11388 GCA_052031225.1 Marinobacter sp.
GGCTGTATACGGGGTCGCGCAGGATCTAAATCATTGTCCGATCCGGCCGTTAACCGGATATACCCGGCATTGTCAGAATTTCGTCGAAAACGGCTGGCGCGGGTCCTTTGAGAGTGTTTGAGCAAATTATGTGCCGGCAAGGCGTCGGCGAGTTAGGAGAGTGAAAAATGGCAGGGGTATTGGACAGTGTTAACCAGCGTACGCAACTGGTGGGGCAGAATCGCCTGGAACTCCTGTTGTTTCGGCTGCGGGGGCGGTTGACCTACGGCATCAACGTGTTCAAGGTCAAAGAGGTGCTGCAGTGCCCGAAACTCTCCTCCATCCCACAGAGCAAGAGCGTCGTTCGGGGTGTGGCGCACATCCGGGGTGAAACGATTCCGATCATCGATCTGGGCATGGCGATTGGCCTGCCCGGGATCGAGCAGGACAAACTGTCCAGCAGCTTCATCATCATCACCGAGTACAACCGCAAAACCCAGGGCTTCCTGGTGACCGCCGTTGACCGCATTCTGAACATGAATTGGGAAGAAATCCTGCCGCCACCCAAAGGGGCCGGCAAAGACGTGTACCTAACGGCGGTTACGAAAGTCGACGATAATCTTATTGAAATCATTGATGTGGAGAAGATACTTTCGGAAGTTTCTCCGATCGGTGAGGATGTTACTGAGAGTGTGTTGCAAAAGAGCGCCGAACGGGTGCCCGGGCACCTACCGGTGCTGGTGGTTGACGATTCCTCGGTCGCAAGGCGTCAGATCGAACGCTGCCTGACCGCGATTGGCATGGAAGTGATCACCAAGAACGACGGCAAGCAGGCGTTGGACTACCTCCGGGAAATTACCGCCGACGGCTCGAAAGCAACCGACCACCTGTCGCTGATCATTTCCGACGTCGAAATGCCGGAGATGGACGGCTACACCCTGGTGACCCGGGTCAAGACCGAGCCGGATCTGCGGGATATATTCGTGATGCTGCACACCTCGCTCAGTGGCGTGTTCAACAAGGCTATGGTTCAGAAGGTCGGAGCGGACGATTTTATGGCGAAATTCAGCCCGGACGAACTGGCCGAGCGGGTCATGGAAATTATTGATCAAGGTTGATGCTCGCCCGTTCCTTTACTCACCAAAATTAGAGATCTGATGAAAGCGGAAATCACGCCACAGGAATACGACGCATTTAAATCGTTCCTGCAGGATGCCTGCGGTATTTTACTTGGGGACAACAAACAGTATCTGGTGAAAAGCCGCTTGCGGCGGATTCTGGAAGAAAATGAGCTGCAGTCGCTGGGTGAGCTGTTGGAGCGGCTCAAACGTCCGGGCCGGGGTGGGCTGAAGGAATTGGTCATCGACGCGATGACGACAAACGAAACGCTCTGGTTCCGGGACAATCACCCGTTCCGGATCCTGCAGGAAAAACTGCTGCCGGAGTTTGCCGAGCGCAAGTCCAGCCAGCCGCTGAGAATCTGGTCGGCGGCCTGTTCAACCGGACAAGAGCCTTACTCCATTGCGATGGTGGTGGAAGAGTTTCGGCGTCTCAAGCCAGGTCGGTTGCGCGATGTCCGGATCACCGCCACGGATATCTCCCGGAGTGTGCTGGAGGTTGCGCGCCGGGGCGAGTATGAAATGATCGCGATTGGCCGGGGCCTGTCTCCGGAACGTCAGAAGCAGTTTTTCACCCCGTCACCCAGCGGCGGCTGGCAGATCAAAGCACCGGTTCGCAGCATGGTCGAGTTTAAGGAGCTGAACCTGCTGGATCGTTACATGCTTGGCAAATTCGATCTGGTCATGTGCCGTAACGTACTGATTTATTTCTCCGCCGAGCACAAGAAAGACATTCTCACACGCATTCACGCAACCCTGAACCCGGGGGGCTACCTGATCCTGGGCGCTTCCGAATCGCTGAACGGGTTGCCCGATTTGTTCGAAATGGTTCAGTGCCATCCCGGCATCATTTACAGGAAAAAGTGACCCATGCCGCTGAGTGTATGGCTGCGCCTACTACTGCCGTTGGCCCGAGTGTGAGGGGCGGAGTCACTGATGGACCAGCTTAATCTCAGACATCTGTATTATTTCTGGGTAATCAGTCGCGAAGGATCGATTGCCAGGGCGAGCGACGTGCTGGAGCTTGCACCGCAAACGCTGAGTGGCCAGCTGGCAACGTTTGAGTCGGCCATTGGTGGTCGGTTGTTCGTTCGGGAGCGCCGGCGTCTGGTATTGACCGACTTTGGGCACATGGTGCTCAGGTACGCGGACGACATTTTTGCCCTGACCGGGGAGTTGACCGATACCCTGAAACTCGCACCGGAGGACCGCCCCCTGACCCTGTCAGCGGGGGTGTCTGCCTCGATCCACAAACTGATTGCCTACTACCTTCTGCAGCCTGCGATGGCGTTAAAGCGACCGGTTCAGCTGGAATGCCGGACCGGGCGAACCGAGGATCTGATACTGAGCCTCAAACGCAAGGAACTGGATGTGGTACTGACCGATCGCATGCCGGGTGTGGATGAGCATGGCGGTTATACCGTCCACCCGTTGGCCGGTTCCAGTATCAGCCTGTTCGCGGCACCGGCGCTGGCGCGCAAGGTCGCCGGCAATTTCCCCGATTCGCTGAACCGACAGCCGCTGCTGGCCAATGCCACGGACGCGCCTTATTTCGAGCGCCTGATGAACTGGCTGTCGTTGAAAGGCGTGCGGATGGATCTGGTGGCCCGAATCGACGACAGCGCTTTGATCAAGGTCTTTGGCCGCCGTGGGCTTGGGGTGTTCGCGGCGCCAACGGTCATCCGCCAGGAAGTGTGCCGGCAATACGGCGTCGAGATGATCGGTACGCTGGAGGACGTAAAGGACGAGCTGTTTGCCATTACCCGGGGGCGCAATCTGTCCCATGAGGGGGTGCGGGCGATCTGTACGGCCACTCACAGCTTTGAGTCGCTTGAAAAAGACATCGATTAAATCGAATCTACTTCCTCATAAAAACTTATTTTCTCGAATACAGTCCCGGGTGATGATGGAGGTGTCAAAGGCAGCAACTCAGAGGAGCCGCAGCCATGAAAACCATTCATAAGTTCCGTCTCGAACCCGGTAAAGAGCCGACAACGCTCAACCTGCGCGAAGGCTACCGCGTGGTACGCTGCGAGTACATTGTACCGCACAAAGCGGTATACCTCTGGGTTGAGCAGCCCCTGAACATTGGCGTCCCGACCCTTGAGCGCCAGTTCCGGGTCGCTTTCTCGGGCGAACCCGTACCGGACAGCTACGAGTACGTTGATACCGCGCTGGATCCTTTCGGCCCCGAGGCCTATCACGTGTTCGCCGTACCGGCTGGAGAGGAAGACCTGACACTCACCGCCCGCAGCAACGGTGCGAGCAACGAAGTGTTCAGCGCCACAGGCTGGCAACGACCGGCTGTTTCCTGACCCGCCTGAGCCCCTCATTGAGGGGCTTTTTTACGGCCCGTCACCGGGCTGAGTCCCAATCCAACTTGGTCGTTCAAGCTACTTGATCAGAGCCTGGACCTCCCGAAATTTCGGGTGTCTACTGTCCCGAAGCCATTCGAACGCGACCATCTCGAGGGTGACGATCCTGGCGCCGCTGTCACTCAGGCGATCCAGAGCCACGTCCCGGTC
Source organism: Marinobacter sp. (assembly GCA_052031225.1). Classification (GTDB taxonomy): domain Bacteria; phylum Pseudomonadota; class Gammaproteobacteria; order Pseudomonadales; family Oleiphilaceae; genus Marinobacter. Next base: position 3,623 of record JBPEXU010000079.1, read on the forward strand.
GAACTCGTTGCGGGAACCGGTGGCATCCGCCACCACCCAGACTTTGTACCCGGCGTCGAGCAGGCTCAGGGCGGTCTGCATCATGCAGACATGGGCTTCGCAGCCGGCAATCACGACGTGCTGACGCGCTTCCGGCAGTTGCTCAATCAGACCGTCCGGGCAGGCGTCAAAATGGCTCTTTGTGAGCATCTGGTTGCTCAATTCCCGGATCGACTCGACGGTGGGGCCGAGTTTGTCCGGCAGTTGCTCGGTTGCCACTACCGGCACCTCAAGTAAGCCGGCAATGGTCACGAGGGTGGTGCAGCGGTCGATGATGTCATCTCCAAAGGCGATGGCAGGCATCAGCTTCTCCTGCACATCAATCACAATCACCACCGATTGCTCCATTTTCATTAGCATTGGTATGCTCCCGTTATTGGTTCCCGTATGCTCAGGAGTGTTAACCCATGGCCCGCTGGTTGATTCTTGCCGGCCTTGTGCTGGTCGCGATCGGACTCATCCTGCAGTTTGCCCCCGGGTTGTTTCACTGGTTTGGCCGCTTGCCCGGGGATATTAACATCCGCTCCGAGAACACCCGGGTGTTTGTCCCGATCACCTCAATGATTCTGATCAGTGTTCTGCTAACGATAGTTGTAAATCTGTTCAACCGGTAACCAGATTCTGGATGGGTGAAAAAATTTCGGCGAATTTTCCAGGTGGGAGTTGCCAAATTGCGGAAAAACCATTAGAGTTTGCGCCCTCAAATGAGTGACGAGGTCGCTGATTTGAAACAGTTTCCTGGAGAGGTGTCCGAGTGGCTGAAGGAGCACGCCTGGAAAGTGTGTATACGTTAATAGCGTATCGAGGGTTCGAATCCCTCCCTCTCCGCCAATACAAAACCCCAGCAACGCTGGGGTTTTTTATTGGCCGATTGAAAGGGTAAAACCCCCTCGCAGGGGCGACCTCCGGCCCGAATAATCCGTTCCTCAGCGCGCTATTTCAAACCCCCGGAATCCGCCCATTGCCGGCTCCTTGCTGACCTCAACGGATGTCACCCGAGCCTCGGGCGGACCTTCCTGGCACCACTGGTATAGTTGCCCAAGGTGGCCTTCGTCACCCTCGGCCACCACTTCCACCCGGCCGTCTGCGAGGTTTCTGGCGTAGCCGGTCAGGCCCAGTCGGGTTGCCTCCCGTACCGTGGATGCGCGGTAGTAAACTCCCTGAACACGCCCGGAAACGAGCATGGTCCAACGTTGTCCTGCCATAATACCTCCGGTGCTGATCGCTCTGGTTCTAACCGCAATCTAACCCTCGCCAGGGGCTGCGTTCAAGCGGGAGACGTGCATGTTTATCAAGACGAATTCGACCGGCTATGCCGATGCGCTGGTGTGCGAGGCTGAGGGGTTGGAGAGCCTTCGGGCGGCGCTGGCGCAGGCGGGAGAGCACCGGATTGCCATACCCGAAGTGTACCGCGTGAACGAGCGGGTGCTTGAGACGACTCGCGTTGAGGTATCCCGGCCCAGTCCCAAACTGCTTTCTGACCTAGGGGAAGGGCTGGCGGGGCTGCACCAACTGAGGCAAGCCAGCTATGGCTGGAGCCGGGACAATTACATCGGCCTCAACCCTCAGCGAAACGGTTGGCACGAATCCTGGGGTGGTTTTTTTGTCGAAAACCGTCTGGGATACCAGGTGTCGATGATACAGGACGACCGGGTGCGTGCTGAGTTGGAAAGCGCGTTGGCGACCCGAGGTGAGGCGTTGGCGCACTGGCTCGATGCCCGGTGCGCCCACGCCAGTCTGCTTCACGGAGATCTGTGGCGTGGGAACGTGCTGTTTGATGTCGACCGGATCTGGTTGATCGACCCAGCCGTCTACTGCGGTGACCGCGAGGCCGATCTGGCCATGACGGAGATGTTTGGCGGTTTCGGCGAGGTGTTTTATCAAGCCTACGACCGGCGCTACCCCCGCTCGGACGACTATCCGGTCAAGCGCAATATCTACAACCTGTACCACTACCTGAACCACTACAACCTGTTCGGTGCCGGTTACCTCGATGGGTGCCGGCGAGGCCTGCGGGCGATCGAGTTCGTCACTGGTTAAATCAGCCCCGCGCTACGCAGGACAAAGACCCCCAGCGTGACGGTGATGCTGGCCAGCAGCGTGGTCAGCCCGACAATGTTGGCCGCCAGGCGGTCGTTACCGCCCAAGGCTTTGACCATGACAAAGCTGGCTGCGGCAGTAGGGCTCGCGAAGAACAGGAACATCAGGCCCAATTCCGGGCCCCGGAAGCCGGCGAGCCAGCCACCGAGTGTGCACAGCGCGGGCAAAACCACCATTTTCAGGGTGCTGGACCCCAGCGCGGTGCCGCGATCATGCCGTATGGCGCTGAGTGACACGGTGGCGCCGATGCACAGCAACGCCAGTGGCAGTGTCAGGCTGGCGAAGTAATCGCCGCTGGTCATCACCCAGTCGGGCAGCCGGATTTCAAGGCCGGCGACAGGAAGCGCGACAATCACCGCCAGGATCAGAGGGTTCCTGACGATATCGCTGAAGATTTTGCGCCAGTTGGTGGCCTGGTCACTTTGGTAGGCGACCAGGACCACAACCGACAGGATGTTGTAGACGATGATGACCAGCCCCAGCAAAATGCCACCGGCCGACAAGCCGTAATCGCCATACAGATTGGCCGCGAGGGCGAGCCCGACAATTCCGCAGTTGCCACGGAATGCGCCCTGAACATAGACCCCGCGATCGGCCCGTGGGACCCGAAGCCGGGCCCACCACCAGGCCAGCCCGAAGGCGGCGAGTGTTGCCCCAAAGTAGAACAGCAGGAGGCCCGGGTTGAGCGTGGTGCTCAGATCCGCGCGCACGATGCTCAGAAACACCAGGGTAGGGAGCGTCGCCTTGAACACCAGCGCCGACGCGGTATTGACGAACGGGGCGTCAACCCAGCCAACGCGACGCAGTCCCAGACCAATGAACACCATGGCGAAGACCGGCAGGGTGGTCTCCAGGGTCTGAAGAAACAGGTCAGCCAGAACCGGAGCGTTCATCCAGCGGGTACCCCCACAACCCCGAGCAGCGCCGTCTGCTGAATCACCATGTACGCGCCGGTGCCGCAGGCAATGGATAACAGGGCATTGCGGCGCCACAGGTGGATCAGGACAACCAGCGCCGCCGGTAGCAGGGCGTCCAGGCCTGGTACCGGCGCGCTCCAGTTGGCGGAGCGGAGCACAAATACGGTCGCCAGTAAGGCCATGACGGCGGCCGGAAGATAGCGGCCAAGGTGCTGAATCAGCGGGTGTTCGGTGTGCCGTTCGAAAAACAGAAAGGGGATGACCCGGGTCGCGAACGTGGCCGCACTCGTTACCGCAATGAACGCCAGCAGATAATTGAGGTCAGCCAAGAGTCGAGCTCCTCGCAGTGGCGGCGCTGGCCCGGATGCGCCGGTAGTGAACCAGTAGTACCAGGGTCACCACAGCGATGGCGGCAATCAGCTGATGGGTCGGCGGTACGATCAGTATGGCCATGGCGGCTGCCGCCGCACCGGTCCAGATCGGAAAGCTGTCTTTCAGGGCCTGGTACTGTTCGATGGTCAGCACGATAAACAGCGCGACCAGGGCAAACTCGATGCCGGTGCTGTCAAAGGCAACGTGTTCCCCAAGCAGGGCGCCGACCGTGCAGCCAAGAACCCAGTAAACCTGGTTCAGCCCAGTGATGCGAAAGTCCAGTGCCTGCTCGAGATGGCGGTCACTCGACCGTGGACGGCTGGTGAGCAGCGAGTAGGTTTCATCGGTCAGGCCAAAAATCAGATACGCCTTACGCCAGCCGGCGCCCCGGAACTGACCGAGCAGCGACAGGCCGTAGAACAGGTGGCGGGCGTTCAGAACGAACATGGCGACGAAGACTTCCAGCAGCCCGGTACCGACCGCGAGCAGGCTGACCGCGAGTATCTGCCCGGCACCGGCGTAGATGAGCAACCCCATCAGCGGCGCCCCCCACCAGGGATAGGAAAGTTGCGTGGCGAACAGCACGCCAAACGCCATGCCCAGGGGAAGGTAGCCAAACAGGATCGGCAATGTGAGCTGAAAAGCGGATCGATTCATTAGCACACAACCTAATTAAAGCTCGCATGATAGTGAATGCGGTTGGGGTTGTGAACTGGTTCTCGCTGTCACAAAAGTGCCATGTCGCGTCCTTAGGCTGGTGTTAACGCCCCTTTCAGGAGTTTTCATGTTTGCGACCGTCAAACACCGGATTCTGCTATTTGCCTTGTTGTGTGTGGTGGCTCTGGCCGGGCTTGCCGCATTGTCCTGGTCCATCATTCTCAAAGCCGAGGACGCGGCCCGGGAATTGATCGACCAGAACCTCGAAGAATCCTGGTTACTGGCCGATTTGCAACGGCAAAATCGTCGCCTGATGGACCTGTCTCACAAGGCCAAGGCCCAACTGCTGCTGTGGGATGAAATCGAGGTCGAGTTTGGGCAGCTTCGTGCCGAATTGCCGGCTCTGTGGGCACGGCTGCAGGTGCATCCGCAGCTCCGGCAATGGGCGACCGAGAACGAGCCGGCCTATGGTCTGGTGGAGGCGTACCTGGAGGCCCTGGCGCAAGGGGTCTCGGAACAGAGCTACTACCGGCTGGGTAAAACGGTGGATTTTCAGCTGCACAACGCGTTGGGCCCGTTGCTTGCGGGCATTGAGGCGCGTCAGCACTCGAACCGGACGAAAGTGGTTGAGGGCTCCGCGGGCCTGGTGGATTTCTTGCGGGGACAACAGCGCATTCTGATCGTTGGCTCGGTGGTGTTCGTCGTTGCGGTGGTTCTGATGACGCTTTGGCTCTACCGGTCCGTTATTGTGCGTCTGCAATCGATGGCAGCGGAACTCAGGGCGATGGCTCAGGCGGCGGATTTGACCCGTGTACCCAGCCTGCAAGGTCGTGACGAGGTGGCCGCCGTTACCCGGGCGATTGACCGCCTGGTGGGGCGGTTTATCGGGTTTATTGGCGAGATTCGGGGCGCTGCGCAGGCCCTGGACGACCGTGCGCAGGCGCTGGATGTCGAAGCCTGCGCGCTCCAGAGTGCTTCCGAGCAAACAGCCGGGCAGGCTCGGGAGGTCGCGCAATCCATGGACGCGATCAGTGCGCATGCCTCAGCCATTGAAGCCGCGACCTTGTCTTCCGACGAGACTGTGCGGCAAGCCTTGGCGGCCAACGCAGGCGTGCGCAGCGTGCTCGAGACCAGCGAACGGGCCGCGATTGACACCGTCAACGTCATTGAACAGGTGTCTGAGTCCATTCGTGTGGTGACCGAGTCCTCGGGCAATATTGAACTGGTGATTGGCGTCATCGCCGAGGTTGCGGAACAAACCAATCTATTGGCACTGAATGCCGCAATCGAAGCCGCCCGCGCTGGTGAGCACGGCCGGGGCTTTGCCGTGGTGGCGGACGAGGTACGGACGTTGTCGAAGCGGACCTCGGATTCAACCCGGGACATACGCGAGTGGGTGCAGGAGCTGATAGACGGCGTGCGGTCCGTGGAGTCGAGACTCGCGGAAATGCGCCGTGCCGGCCGGGACAATCAGGATCACCTGCTAGCGCTCAAAGCGCATTTGGACACTCTGAATGGTCAGTTCACCGAACTTGAGGCGCACAGCCGTGATATTGTGTCCTCGGTATCGACTCAGCGTGACGAGGTCAGCCGGGTTGAGCGTCGATCCAGTGCTCTTAGCCAGAGTGCGGGTGCTCTGGAGGAGAGTGTCCATGCCACCCGGCGTATCAGCGAGTCGCTGCGTCAGGAATCGGAAACCATGAAAAAGCTGACCGCCCGGTTCCGGACCCATCCCTGAAGCGGCCGGGATTTGTTGCGGCAGATCATCGCAGGGGCTTCTACCCGGACCTATTAATCCTTAACATAGCGTTCATGGACGATCCGACAATTCACGAAGACGGTGCGCGCCCACCCTCCCAGGATCCCCGCCAAGAGAAGTTTGTGGTGGATACAGACCTGTTGACCGAGGATCAGCTGGAGGGCCTGGTGGACGAGTACTGCACTCGCTATCACGGCCTCAATGACCTCGAAAACCCGCTGGCAGAGCGCGAACGGGTGATGACGGCTGTTCGCCGGGGGGAGCTGGTGGTGTGGTTCGATCCGGTTGAAAACACCGCCGGGCTTGATTTGCCGGCCCGGGACTGAGTGCGCTTGTGCGCTGCGTTGCTGTCCCCGGGAAGGGCTTGTCGGTACAATTCCGCTGTATTTCTGAAAGCCGTGTGCGAGGTGAATCTTGATCAGGGTATTGGTTGTTGACGACCACGAGCTGGTTCGATCCGGTATCACCCGGATGCTGGCGGATAACCCGGACATTGAGGTCATTGGTCAGGCATCGTCGGGCGAAGAGGCGATTGAGAGTGTTCGTCAGGAGCGTCCGGACATCGTGCTGATGGACATTCGTATGCCCGGGATCGGCGGGTTGGAAGCAACCCGGCGAATCTTGCGCATCGATGATTCGATTCGGGTGATCGTGGTAACGGCGTGCGCCGACGATCCGTATCCGACCCGAGTGATGCAAAGCGGTGCCAGTGCCTACATCACCAAGGGCGCGGATATCCAGGAGATGGTGCGCGCCATACGCATGGCGCATTCCGGGCAGCGTTACATCAGCCCCGAAATTGCCCAGAAGATGGCGCTCAAGCAGATGGCCGGCGACAAAGACAGCGACGGCGAGCTGTCCCGCTTCGAGCGGCTTTCAGAGCGGGAAATGCAGATCGCCATGATGGTGGTGGACTGTCAGAAGGTGCAGGATATTTCCGATAAGCTGTGCCTGAGCCCGAAGACCGTCAACAGCTACCGGTATCGGATTTTCGAGAAGCTGGAGATCTCCAGCGACGTGGAACTGGCCCTGATGGCCGTGCGGCTCGGATTGCTGGATGCCGACAAAGCCTGAGGTCAGCGCCGATACCCGCGGGACGTTCGACAGTAAAGCATTCCTGAAACGGCTGACCGAGCGTCCGGGCGTCTACCGCATGTACGATGCGGCCGGCCAGGTGCTGTACGTCGGTAAAGCGCGCAATCTGAAAAAACGGGTCAGCAGCTATTTCCGGAAAACCGGCCTGGCGCCAAAAACCGAGGCGCTGGTTGCCAAAATTGACGCGATTGAAGTGACCGTTACCGGCAGCGAAACCGAAGCACTGCTGCTGGAACAGAACCTGATCAAGTCCCTGCGGCCGCCGTATAACATCCTGTTGCGGGACGACAAATCCTATCCCTATATCTACCTCTCCTCCCATTCGGACTATCCGTCACTGACGTTCCGGCGTGGCCGCAGCAAGAAGGGCGGAGGTACCTGGTTTGGCCCTTATCCCAGCTCTGGGGCGGTCAAGGAAAGTCTTAATATTCTACAAAAGATATTCCGCATAAGATCCTGTAATGAAAGCTATTTCAGGAATAGAACTCGGCCGTGCCTGCAGTATCAGATCAACCGCTGCACAGCGCCCTGCGTCGGCTACATCAGCCCGGAGGCCTACCTTGAAGATATTCGCCACGCCACCATGTTTCTGGAAGGGAAAAATCCGGCCATCCTGCGGGATCTGATGGATGCCATGGAGCGGGCCGCCGCCAACCTGGAGTTCGAAAAGGCGGCGGCGTATCGGGACCAGATCAACCACCTGCGGCACGTTCAGGAATCCCAGGCGGTCGACGGCGAGAGTGGTGACGCTGACGTTCTGGCCATCGCGCAGGAGGCGGGCGTGGTCTGTATTGTGGTGATCATCGTTCGTGGTGGCCGGGTGCTGG
>JBPEXU010000008.1:0-1619 GCA_052031225.1 Marinobacter sp.
GGATCAACTCACTTGAGATGAACTGGTCTTTGCGCTGCTGCGCCAGCTTGTCGGCGATGTTGAACAAACGTCCTACGTCGTTGGACATGGCGACATCGCCTGCCGACCCTTGGACTTCCGGCAGATTTTCGATTTCCCGGGCGATGGCCTGCCGGACACGGCCTGGCTCTACGCCCACCTGTTTCAGGAGCGGCTTGATGGAACCGCCCTCCTGATCGAGCAGAGCCTGCATCAGGTGAACCGGCTCAATAAAGTTGTGGTCCTTGCCCACCGCCAGTGACTGGGCGTCGGCGAGTGCCGACTGCAGTTTGCTGGTCAGCTTGTCGATTCTCATGTTTTCTATTCCCCAATTCGGTTACGGGACATCGGCTGGGCCATTGGACAGGCCTTCATATCCCATCGGCTTTGAAACTAAATGTAGGGGCAAGCGGGGGGACTTCAAGCGACAAACGTACAAATTCGTCAGAAAATTGACGGTTGTCAGATTAAAAAACCGCGTATGGCGGAAGCTTTGACGCCGGGTTCCGCCCGGCTAAGTACGCCAGATCAGCGTGGCCATGCGGCCTGTCTGGCCGTCACGGCGAAAGGAAAAGAACTGCTCGCGCTCTGACACCGTACACCAACCACCGCCTTGGATTGAGCGCACCCCGACGCGCGTCAAGCGGTGGGTTGCGAGTTGGTACAAATCGGCCAGGTAGTGGCCCGGACGGGCGCCGGCGCTGGAAAACGCCGCGGCATCGTCGGCGCAGACCGAGACAAACGCGTCCCGTACCTCAGGACCGACCTCAAAACGCTCAGGACCAATGGCCGGCCCCAGCCAGGCCAGCAGTTCATCGCCCGGCACCCGCATGGCTCCGATGAGGTTTTCCAATACCCCAGAGCACAGGCTGCGCCAGCCGGCGTGGGCCGCGCCCACGACCTGGCCTCGGCGGTCGCAGAGCACAACCGGCAGGCAGTCGGCCGTCAGGATGGCGCAGGCCAGGCCGGCATGGCGGGTGTAGCTGGCATCGGCAACCGGCACCGTGTCAACGTTGTCGGGCGTCAGCTCGACAACGGAGGTACCGTGCACCTGATCGAGCCAGCCAATGGCCGAAGCCGGCAACCCGGTACCGGTCGACAGCCGCGTCCGGTTCTGTGCAACAGCGGCGGGCGAATCACCGACATGGAGGCCCAGATTGAAGCTGTCCCAGGGCGTCCGACTGACGCCACCCTGACGCGTCGTGCAGAGGGCACGAACGGTCTCGGGCGCCGGCCATTCGGGGCGCAGAAGCGGCAGGTCAGAAGTCACGATTGTCCTGATCCTCGCGATGGCGACGCAAGGCCTCCAGCAGGCCGACCATATCCTCGGGCAGTGGCACCTCCCAGTTCAGGATCTCTCCGGACTCCGGATGCTCCAGGGTCAGCTGACGGGCATGCAGAGCCTGGCGCTGAAAGCCCGAGAGCACGTCCCTCAGCTCACTGGTCGCGCCTTTCGGCAGTCGCATCCGAGCGCCGTACAAAGGGTCACCCACCAGCGGATGCCGGATGTGAGCCATATGCACCCGAATCTGGTGGGTACGGCCACTTTCGAGGGTGCAGCGAACGTGGGTGTGGGCCGAAAACCGTTCGGCGAGGCGGTA
>JBPEXU010000080.1:0-2885 GCA_052031225.1 Marinobacter sp.
TGGTGCGCACGTTCTCGGCCTCGGCCGGGTTGATCACCAGCTTGCGGTCGATAGCATCATAGCCGAGCGGGACGAAGCCGCCCATCCACATGCCCTTCTTCTTCGAGGCCGCCACCTTGTCGCGGATCCGCTCGCCGATCACCTCGCGCTCGAACTGGGCGAAGCTGAGCAGGATGTTCAGCGTCAGCCGGCCCATGGAGGTGGTGGTGTTGAAGGACTGGGTGACCGAGACGAAGGTGACCCCGTGGCGGTCGAAGATTTCCACCAGCTTCGAGAAGTCCATCAGCGCGCGGCTGAGACGGTCGATCTTGTAAACCACCACCACGTCCACCAGCCTGTCTGACGTCAGCACCTATCGGACAGATTTAGGGGTTTGAGCAACGGAGGATTTCTGGTTCATCGAATCCATCAAGGAGCGAAGATGAACAAGAAATCCGGAACAAGCAAAGATGCCGCTGACAAGCTGGTCAGAGGCATCAAGCGGAAGACCCGCAAACAGTATTCAGCGGAAGAGAAGATCAGGATTGTCCTGGCCGGCCTGCGCGGTGAGGAAAGCATCGCTGCACTGTGTCGCCGCGAGGGCATTGCCGAGAGCCTTTATTACTCTTGGTCGAAGGAATTCCTTGAGGCCGGGAAGAACCGGCTCGCGGGCGACACAGCCCGGCAGGCGACGGCCCCTGAAGTCAAGGAACTGCGGTCCGAGGCATTGGCGCTGAAGGAGGTCGTCGCGGAACTGACGCTTGAGAACCGGCTTCTCAAAAAAAGCATGATCGGGGATGGGGGCGACGACGAATGAGATACCCAGCCTCAGAAAAGCTTGAGATCATCCGCACGGTGGAAGCCTCGCATCTGCCGGTTCAGCAGACATTGGCGATGCTCGGCATTCCCAGCAGCACCTATTACGATTGGTATGCCCGCTGGGTGGACGGCGGGATCGATGCCCTGACAGATCGTTCCCCCCGGCCGCGGTCAGTCTGGAACCGCATCCCGAATGACGTCCGCGAGCACTTCGTCGAGTTTGCGCTGGATCACGAGGATCTGACGCCGCGCGAGTTGGCGGTAAAATACACCGACGAGAAGCGATATTTTGTCTCCGAGTCATCGGCTTACCGCATTCTCAAGTCTGCCGATCTGATCACGGCGCCAGCCCATGTGGTCATCCGGGCCGCGGACGAGTTCCGCGACAAGACCACCCACCCGAACCAGCTCTGGCAGACCGACTTCACCTATCTCAAGGTCATCGGCTGGGGCTGGTTCTATCTCAGCACGATTCTTGACGATTACAGCCGCTACATCATTGCCTGGAAACTTTGCACGACGATGAAGGCCGCCGACGTCACCGATACGCTGGAACTGGCGCTGGAGGCATCAGGGTGTAGCGATGCGACCGTGGTGCAGAAGCCGAGGCTGCTCAGCGACAATGGCGCGTCTTACGTGGCCGCCGATCTGGCAGAGTATCTCGAAGGCAAAGGCATGGATCATGTGCGCGGTGCGCCACATCACCCGCAGACCCAGGGCAAGATCGAGCGCTGGCACCAGACAATGAAGAACCGCGTGCTGCTGGAAAACTACTTCCTGCCAAGCGACCTGGAACGTCAGATCGGCGCCTTCGTCGACCACTACAACAACCATCGCTACCACGAGAGTCTGGAGAACCTGACCCCCGCCGATGTCTACCACGGTCGCGAAGCAAAGATCCTGAAGATGAGAGAGGAGATCAAGAAAAAGACAATCCGAAAACGCCGGTTGCAGCATCAAGCCGCTGCCGCCTAAACTCAGACAGAAACCGAACCAGAGCCTCCGTTACGAAACTGCTTGCGCTGTCCGGAAAACTCTGACGACGGACACGCCGCGATCCAGTGACGACCCGGGTCGTGTTCAAGGAGGGGCGCAACTTCGACAAGGCGGTCACCCGGATCGACGGCCAGAAAGTCGACGCTCAGCGCCTTCCCCTCTATGCCAACGAGATCGAGATCGACGCTGCGAGCTTGATCGTTCAGCCGGATGATGGTCTTGGTTCTTCTTCCGAGCGGATTTCGACCGCAGGCAAGGGCTTGGCCGTCTTTTCGACCTACGGAGACCGATGTGGAAGTTCGGAACGGAAGTTCGTCGACGACAACGAAAGCTTGTCTTTCCTTCTGGACGATCGAAACGGCATGGGAGACGCTGACGAGGTTGTTTTCAAGTTTGCAAAGCTGTCACACCCCGGAGATGTGGAGCTAGCCTTCTTCCAAGATGGCGTTGAAGTAGAGCGGACCATCCTTTCCATCGCAAACAAATCCGTACGCCACGAGCTTTCCGGAGGACAAACCTTTGACCGCGTGGACATAGGCCCTGTCGACGATCTGGAGTTCACTCTCAGATTTGTCGAGCTTGTCCGGGAAACGACCGACGAGTTTGTGCTTTGACCTCCGCAGGTTTGGGGCTTTCAACGGACAGACGGGGCCAAGCCCTGATGTGCACGCTTTGGCACTGTCGGGTCGGATTGCCTGCCTGCGCTTTCGCCGCCCCACCCTGAGCCGCACGACATAATCGACGAAATCGTATGTATCCGTGCAACCGTCGAGGCGTTCCATTGTCGCCGTTGCGTTGACGGATAACCCATGCCGTCCCGACACCATATGTACACGGCAAGGAATTGTCGGATAATCATAATCCGCGTGTCGGGGGTTCAAGTCCCTCCTCCGCTACCACAATCCCCTGCATGCCGCCTCGGACTGAACCCGCGCCTCCGCTTTGCGCTGGACTTGGCGGTCGTGCTGTCCTTACGGTTTCCGGCATGTCAGATACGCTTGCGAACACCTACCGGGGCACCGGGATCGCCGGCCTCGCGCCGATGCCGCTCAGCGACGCGACCGACGTCGCGCGGCTGCTGTCCCTTTGCC
>JBPEXU010000081.1:0-2892 GCA_052031225.1 Marinobacter sp.
CCTGGGCCGGGCTGTGGCCGGCCGCCGCGCCATCGCTGGAGCTGGTGGAAGCAACCCGGTTCTTCCGTGCCGCCGCCGGGGCACCGGCTATCGATCCGGCCCGCTGGGGCCAGTGGTGGCCGTTCGTGACCATGCTCTGGCTGTGCTGGGTGCTGATTCCCCGGGTCCTGCTGCTGGCCTTCAGTCAGTGGCTTCTGCACCAGCGCGCCCGCCACCTGCTGGCCCGGCACCCGGACTGGCAGGCACTGATGTACCGCATGGAAACCCCCACTCTGGACACCGGCAACCAGCACAACGATGCCCACCACCAGCCCGACACCGCCACCCGCACCGAACTTGCCGGTCTGCCGGACACCGACATCGTGCTGTGCTGGGCCGGCGCCGGCGAGCCGGAGCCACCGCAGAGCCTGGTCGGTCCACAGGCGCAGGTTCACCGGGCCGGCGGACGCGCCAGCCTGGATCAGGACGAGCAGGTGCTGGGCCAGATTGCCGGGGCGCTGGCCGCCGCTCGGCAGCTCTCGGTGCTGGTACTGACCCGCAGCTGGGAGCCACCGACCGGCGAGCTGCAGGATTTTCTGGAGCAGGCGCACCGGGCCTGGCCTGTCGGCACCGCCGCCACTCTGGTGCCACTGTCGGCCTCGCCCGGGCAGCCGCCGGCAGCGCACCTGCTGGCGCCCTGGCTCCGGTTCAGTGAGCGCTTGCCCGCGGGCTTTGTCCGGGTCGCACTGCCACCCACCGAGCCTCGCCCGGACTACCAGCACGGGGGCGTGCCGACATGAGCCGAACGCCGGTCTTTGCCGTGGTCGGCCACCCGAACAAAGGCAAGTCCAGCGTGGTGGCCACCCTGTCGCAGAACGACGCCATCGCCATTGCGCTGGAGCCGGGCACGACCCGGGCCCGGCAGGCCTATCCGCTCTCGGTGGATGGCCAGATCCTGTACACCCTGGTGGACACCCCCGGTTTTCAGCGGCCGCGGCGGGTGCTGCAGTGGTTGCAGGCGCACAGCGTGTCGGCCTCGGACCACCCGGACACCGTGCGCGCCTTTGTCCAGCAACATCGGGACGACAACCGCTTCGTGGACGAGTGCGAACTGCTGGCGCCGATTGTCGAAGGCGCCGGCATCATCTACGTGGTCGATGGCTCCGTGCCCTACAGCACCGAGCACGAGGCCGAAATGACCATCCTGCGCTGGACCGGCCGGCCCAGTCTGGCGCTGATCAACAGCATCGGACCGGACGATCACAGCCAGGTCTGGCAGGCCGCCCTTGGCCAGTTCTTCCAGGTCGTCCGCAGGTTCGACGCGGTGCGCGCCCCGTTCGACCAGCATCTGAGTCTGTTGCGGGCCTTCGGTCAGCTGGAACCGGACTGGGAACAGCCGCTGGCGAGCGCCACCGAGTATCTGTCAGCGCAACGGGCCCAGCGCCGGCACCAATCGGCCGGGCTGATCGCCCGCGCCCTGACCGATCTGATGGCCTACCAGGAAACCCGCACCCTGACCCGGGACCAGGCCGAGCAGACCCGCGACAGCGTGCTGGCCGATCAGCTCCGGGAACGCTGGTACCGTCACCAACGCGCCCGCGAACAGCGCCTGCGGCTGGACATCGAGCACCTGTATCAGCACCAACGCATTCAACGCCAGGAGGCCGAGCTGCAGTGGCACAGCGAGCACGACCTGTTCTCCGAAGACAGCCGGAAAACCTGGGCCGTGAGCCGGCGCTACCTGGCCACCGCCGGTTTCGGCGCCGGTGCGGTCGGGGGCGCGGGCCTTGACGCGCTGACCCTGGGCTCCTCGCTCGGCACCGGGGCGCTGATTGGCGGGGTGATTGGGGCTGCCGGCAGCTACCTGTACGGCGATCGCCTGCTGCCCCCGGTGCTCACCATCGGACCACTGCGGGATGGCCTGAAAACCGCGCGCTTCGGACCGGTGCAAGACAGCCAGTTCGGCTACGTGGTGCTGGGGCGCGCGGTCGATCATTGGTGGCACATCAGCCACCGCAACCACGCCGGCCGCGATCTGCTCGATCTGGCCCCGGCCGATCATCACTGGCTGGACAACCTCGACAAACGTCACCGGCAGGCCATTCAGCAAGCCTTCGATCGGTGCCGGAAACAACGCCCGCTGGACGACCGGCACCGGGACAAACTGACCGCCGCGGTGGCCGCCGCCATGGCGGCCTATGAGGACTGGCGGTTGAATCGGGCCTGATCGGGATGTTTATACTGTAGGGCTATTCCATCACACCATGAGGAATGCCAATGAAAATAGTACGAGTGCAAGACATCATCGGGACCGAACGGGAAGTCAAAGGCCCAGGCTGGACCAGCCGGCGTATGCTGCTGAAAAAGGACGGCATGGGGTTTTCGTTCCATGAAACCATCATCCCCGCCGGCGCCGAACTCCATTTGTGGTACAAGCACCACCTGGAAGCGGTCTACTGCGTCGCCGGTAACGGCAGCATCACCGACCTGGCCACCGGCGAAACCCACGAAATCACCGACGGTACCCTGTACGCACTCGACCAGCACGACAAGCATATCCTGCGGGGCGGCACCGAGGATATGCGCCTGATCTGCGCCTTCAACCCGCCCGTCACCGGCCGGGAAGTCCACGACGAGGACGGCGCCTACCTGCCCGACACCAGCGAAGACTGACCCGCTTGACCGGGACCGAAGCCCCCCTTAGCCAAGCCAAGCCGGCACGCCTGCTGCCGGTTGCGGTGCTGCTCTGGCTGGCCGGGGTGTACCTGCGCATCCCGATTCTGGTGGCACCGCCACTGGCGCCGTTCATCACCGGGGAGCTGGGACTGTCCCAGACCCAGACCGGCGCTCTGACCACGCTGCCGATCCTGATGCTGGCCATCGGTGCCATGCCCGGCTCCCTCCCCCCCCCCC
>JBPEXU010000082.1:0-2983 GCA_052031225.1 Marinobacter sp.
CGGTTCCGGTGCCGCTGCGGCTCCGGAAAACGCTGCCGGTGCGTGGGTATCACCAATCACCACGCTGCCACTGCCGATGGTGACGCCCCCGCAGGAAATGGCGCTGCCGGTTACGGCGGCCGGGATGCCATTGATCAGCACCGTGGCGGAACCTGCCGCGATGGCTCGTGGGTGGGGCGGGTGTTTGGGCTTGGAGTGGGGAGCGAGGGGATCGCCGACGCGGGCGACGGGTTTGCCGTCGATCAGGACATCGGGGGAACCGGCGATCACCGGTGTGGGCGGGAACCCGTGGTGGTCGGTTCCCATATCCCCCAACAACACAACTTTTTTGCTCATTCCTTGGCTCCTTCTGTCCCTGAAGAATTGTCCAGATTTTTATCGGGCGCCGTCACTGGCTGCCGATGGCCATGTTACCCAAAGCCTGGGCAATTCCCAAGCTACAACGCATTCGCCTTCCGGTACGGCCCCTGATAATCAAACAACCGTGCCTGTACCTGCCAATAACGTTTGTTGTGCTTACGGGCAATGACAAAATCCGGCGCCGGCAACAGGGCTTGTGTCGCCAGCACCTGCGCCACCCCAGTAAAGGTTTTCGGCGCCTGGCCCCGGGCAAAGCGGCGGCCAAACTGCTTGTTGAACACGGCACGCTGGCCAGGTTTGCTGAAATCGAACGACTCCCTCAGTTCTTCCCCGTCTTCGCCGTGGTAGGTGAGTTTCAGCGTGCTGCCCTCCCCGCTCAGCGAGAGGCCCGCGCAGCGGATCACCATGGCGTCCTTGAGTTGCAGGGCCTCCCTGAGCTGGTCGTCCGGATCGATGATGGCCTGCTGACAGTGCCCGCAGGTGCGAGCCGCGATGTCGTTCTCGCCACCGCAGTGCGGACACTCTTTGAACCGGAAACGGTAGTCGCACTGTTGCGGGCGGCCGTTGTGCCCGGCGACATCCTCCCCTTCCGCCGGCGCCAGCAGGCCCTGACAACGGCGACCGTAATGCTCGATCACACGGCCGTCGCTGTCGGTCTTGCCCCAGAAAATATTGGCAAAGCCACAGCCCGGGCAGAACACCTGCACCGGCTCGCTGTCGGGGTCGGGTTTCGGCTCCCCCACCTCCGGGTGGTGCAGATTCATACGATTGCCGGCGTAATCGATCACGAGGCAGTCTCGCTTGCCCTCGCTTAGGCGCAGGCCGCGCCCCACCATCTGCTGATACAGGCTGACCGACTGGGTCGGCCGCAGAATGGCGATCAGATCCACGTGAGGCGCATCAAAGCCGGTGGTCAGCACCGACACATTGACCAGATACTTCAGTTGCCGCTGCTTGAACCGCCGGATCATCGACGCCCGCGCCTTCTGATCAGTCGCGCCGGTCACCAGCGCGGTTTCCGGTGCCGGCAGATACCCGGTGATCTCCCGCGCATGATCCACCGTGGCCGCGAAAATCATCACCCCCTGGCGCTGGGTGGCCAGCTCCATCACCTGCTCGATGATCGCCCGGGTCACCCGCCGGTGTTTGCTCAGCAGCGCGTTGACGTCCTTCTCGGCGTACTCGCCAAACCGGTCCCGGGCCAGCGCGGAGAAATCGTAGTGCGCCACCGCCGCGTCCACCAGCTCAGGCCGGGTAAGATAGCCCCGGTTGATCATGTAGCTCAGTGGCAGTTCGTAAATGCAGTGCTGAAAAGGCGTGTCCTCATCGCCCCGGACAAAGCCCCGGTAGTGGTAACGGTAGATCCAGCCCATACCGAGGCGGTAAGGGGTGGCGGTGAGGCCCAACACCTTCAGGGCCGGGTTCTGCTGCCGAAGCCGCTCAATGATTCGCTGATACTGACTGTTGTCCTCACCGCTGACCCGGTGACACTCATCAACGATGACCAGCGAATACTCGTCCCGGAACCGATCCAGATTCGCCGCGACGGACTGCACGCTGGCAAAGGTGACCGGATGCCGGCTCTCCTTGCGGTTCAGGCCGGCGGAGAAGATGCCGCCGGTCAACCCGTAGCTCTGGTACTTGGCGTGGTTCTGCTCCACCAGCTCCTTGACGTGAGTCAGCACCAGAATCCGGCGGCGAGCCAGGCGGGCCAACTCGGCAATGACCAGGCTCTTACCCGCCCCCGTGGGCAGCACGATGACGGCGGATTCGTCGGATTGGCGAAAATGCCGCAGCGTGGCGTCGACGGCTTCCTGCTGATAGGGGCGGAGCTTGAAGGGCGCGTTCATCGGACGGGGATCAATCGCACACGAAACCGGACCACCGGGTTCTTTTCGATTGGCATTCGCAGTTCTCTTCCAGGTTTCAACGGCTCGCATTATATCCGCATCCTCTGGCCTTCTCCCGCCCCAGCTGTCATCGTACAGCGGGCTGATCCAGCCAGTGGGCATGCGTCGTAAAGGGACAGCAACCGAACACCTTCGACAGGATCAGGTCGGGGTTAAGCCAACGAACGGAGTTTCTGCATGATTACAGTTCATCACCTGAACAATTCCCGGTCACAGCGAATCCTCTGGATGCTGGAAGAACTCGGTGTGCCTTACGAGATTCAGCGCTACGAGCGTGATCCCAAAACCATGCTGGCGCCGGACAGCCTCAGAAAAGTCCACCCGCTGGGCAAATCCCCGGTGATCACCGACGGTGATCTGGTGGTGGCCGAATCCGGCGCCATCATCGAGTACCTGGCCCACACCTACGGCAAAGACCGCCTGTTGCCCGAGCCCGGTGGCCAGGCCTGGCTGGACTACACCTACTGGCTGCACTACGCCGAAGGCTCGCTGATGCCGCCGCTGGTCATGCGCCTGGTGTTCGAGAAAGTCAAAACCAGCCCGATGCCTTTCTTCATCCGACCGGTGGCCAAAGGCATCTCCGACAAGACCAACGAGATCTTCATTGGCCCGATGATCAAAACCCATCTGGATTTTGTCGAGAACCACCTGGCGAAGAACACCTGGTTCCTGGGCGACAAACTCAGCGCCGCCGATATCCAGATGAGCTTCCC
>JBPEXU010000083.1:0-4705 GCA_052031225.1 Marinobacter sp.
CGCAGGCTGTGATCGGCATTGAACGCCGCCAGCAGCTGGTCGTGCAGGATCTCCACCTCGCGCTGGGGGCTGTGGGCCTGATGGAACACCAGCGAGCGGTCGGCGGCTGGGTCGATCTGCCGGTGTTCGGCCCGGATGTCCGCCAGTGGTGTTAGCTGGTAGATGTCGTTCTGCAGCTGGTGCAGCACCGTAGGCCGGGCCGGGTCGCCGTGTTCGGAAAAGATGTCGATCTTCTGGTCCGGGGTCTGCAACCGGTCCCGGTAGCTGTCGGGGTTGTCGAACTCGTCCAGCAGCCGGATGTAGTCCCGGCCCTGCTTGCCCCAGGCCGCCAGCAGCGGATTGGCGTGCTGGTGCAGCTGGTCGGGGTCGGCGATGTTGGCCAGTATCGGGTGGGGCGTGCCGCGTTTGCGTTGGGCCTGCAGCAACTCGCGGTCGCTGACGATGTCGGCCCAATAATACTGGCAGGGGTTGTGGACGCACAGCACCACCTGACTGAACCGGCTCAGCACGTACAGCGCTTCCAGCGTTTGCCGGGGTAGCGACGAGACCCCGAACACCACGATGCGGCGTGGCAGCCGATGCGGGTTGGCGGGGGTGGTGCGGCGCTGGCCCTCGGCCATGAACCGGGTGTGGATCTGTGACCGGCTGGTGTGCGCCTCCGGCCCGACGTCGGCCACCAGCCGGCGCCAGAGCAACGGCTGCCAGCGGGTGTCGCCGGGCAACGGCCGTTCTTCGTTGCGGGCACTGATCAGCACGTCCCGGCCCTGCTCCCAGGCGCTCAGCCAATCGGCCCGGAAGACCTGATACTGGTCGAACAGGTCCGCCACTTTTTCGGCCAGCTGGAAGGTACGCAGATCCGGATCGGCGCCCTCGAGGAAGCGCGCCAGCGGGCTGAAGGCCTCGTCCTCTCCGACCAGTTCCGGCAGCAGCCGGTACAGTCGCCAGACCAGCCGGCGTTTGTCGAACGGTGACTGTTCCGGCACCTCACCGTCGGGCAGCACCGCGCGATAGGCCTGCCAGATAAACCGGGCCGGGAACAGAAAATCCATGCCGGCGGCGATGCCCAGACCACCGTCATGGCCGTCATCGGAAGGTTTCTGCGCCAGCGCCAGCTTCAGCCATTGCGCGATGCCGTTACTCTGAACCAGGAAGGTTTCACTCTCCAGGGGGGGCAGCGGGTGCTGGCGGCACAGGAACACCACCGCACGGCGCAAATCTTCCAGGTGGTTGGCATGAATGGCGTGAAAGCCGGGTTCAATCGCGTCGGCCATGGTCCTCCCTACTGTGGACGCTCAACGGGGCGGCGGTTGCCCAGGATCAGATCGTCCCAAGCATACACCAGATTGAGTCGGCGCCGGCATCGTCGTAGAGTGAACGCCACGATCTTTCCGCAGCTAATTGCAACCGCCCATGGCCAACCCGCAGGTGCCGCTGCCGCGCAGCGCAGATATTACCAACCCTTTGTATTATCTGGAGAATATGGAAACGGTGGTGGGCTGGGTTCGAGCCCATCACAGCGACCTGCTGAGCCCGGACGAAGTCTTCTGTCTGGACCGCTTTCTGGCCTTGCCGGTGTCGCCCCGGGCGCTGCTGACCCGGATGGTGATGCGCACCGGCGACCTGTTCCGGGCCGACCGCCTGCATTACCCGGAACTGCCGGACCCGACCGCGGACGCGCTCCACCAGCTGATTGATGAGGGCTGGCTGGAACCGACCCCGAGCGTGACCCTGGACGACCTGTTCCGACTCTATACCCTGGCCGAACTGCGCCCGGCGTTCGCCGACGGGTTGGCGGCGTTGGGCCAGACCCGTGCGTTGACCAAACGCCAGTTGCGGGCGTGCCTGGCGGCGCAGAACCGGCCGCCGGCGCCGGTGGCGGACTGGTCACCGGCCCTGCCCGGCGCTGTGGTGCGGCTGAAGACGATGGCGCTGTTTGATCGCATCCGGTTGATGTTTTTCGGCAACCTGCACCAAAGCTGGTCGGATTTCGTGCTGGTGGAACTGGGCCACCAGCGCTACGAGTCGGTGCCCTTCAGCAGCGAGGCCCGGGCGTTTCAGAACCGGCAGGAAGTGGACTCGTATCTGGCCATGGACGCCTGCCGCTCCCTGTTGGAAGAGGGCGTTCCGGCCGCCGAGGTGTGGCCGCAACTGCCACCGCCGACCGACAACGCCTGGCTCACCAGCCGACGTGACCGGCTGCTGCTGGAGCTGGCCCGGCGGGCCGAGCGGGCCGGGGATCGGGCGCTGGCGCTGACCGCTCTGGCCGGCAGCGGGCATCCGGACGCCCGGCTCAAACAGCTGCGGCTGCTGGAACGGATGCGCCGATATGACCAGGCCTGGGCCTTGGCCTGCGACTGTCAACGACAGCCCGTCTCCGATCATCAGCGCCAAGGGCTGGCGCGCATCATGAAACGCCTGGCGGGCAAGGTTGGCGAGCGCGCACCGACGGTACCGGCGCTGACGCCAGTCCGGGAGTGGCGGCTCAGCCTGGAGCGGCCGGAACCCGGGCCGATCGAACTCGCGGTGGCCAGCGCACTCAGCACCGAGGACGCGCCGGTGGTCTACGTCGAGAACGCCCTGATCCCGGGCCTGTTCGGCCTGCTGTGCTGGCCGGTGATCTTTCAGCCCATGCCCGGGGCGTTCTTCCACCCGTTTCACGCCGGCCCGGCCGATCTGACCCGGGCCGATTTCGTCAGCCGCCGCCAGCGCGGCTTCGAGGAATGCCTGGCCGCACTGGGCGATGGCAGTTATCGGCAACGGATCTGGACCACCTGGCGCCGCAAGGCCGGTATCGCCAACCCTTTCGTGATCTGGCCGGTACTGACCGAGCGCCTGCTGACCCTGGCATTGGCGTGTCTTCCGCCGGCTCATCTGGAGGCGATGTTCCGGCGCCTGCTGAGCGATATCGGGGCGCACCGGGCTGGGTTTCCGGATCTGGTCCGGTTCCGCCCTCAGGCGGGTTCGGGCCAGCACCGGTACGAGTTCATCGAGGTCAAAGGTCCGGGCGACCGGCTGCAGGACCACCAACGCCACTGGTTCGACGCCTTTGCCCGCGCCGGCATTCCGGCCAGCGTCTGTTACGTGCGCTGGTCCGACAGTGACGCCGGGGCCTAGCGCCGGTGGCTTTGGTACCTGGTTGTGGACCAGACCGTTCACCGCCACCGGGAAATGCGTTTGCCAGTGGTATACCCTTGGGGTATTCAACACCGCCGGAGTCTGAAACCACGTGCTCGCCCTACCCCCCTGCAAACGAAGCTCCGTCCCAACCTCATCCTGGCTTCCTGGCACGCTTGGCGCGTTGCTGCTGGTGCTGATCAGCGGCTGCGCGCTGCCGCCGCTGACCGATCGGACCGACAGTCGGGCGTTCCCCCAGAGCCAGACCGGTGACACCCGGCTGGGCCAGGCCATTGTCCCGGACACCGAGGCCCACCCCGGGCTGGCCGGCCTGACCCTGCTGGGCGATCCGCTGGATGCCTTCGTGGCCCGGGTGTTGCTGGCCGAGGCGGCAGACGCGAGCCTGGATGTGCAGTATTACATCTGGCGCCCGGACACCAGCGGCACTTTGCTGCTGCACGCCCTGTACCGGGCGGCGGAGCGGGGCGTACGGGTCCGGTTGTTGCTGGACGACAATGGCATTGGCGGTATGGATGGCATGCTGGCGGCCCTCGACCGCCATCCCAATGTCGAGGTTCGGCTGTACAACCCGTTCGTGGTGCGCACGCCCAAGTGGCTGGGTTATCTCACCGACTTCCGGCGCCTGAACCACCGGATGCACAACAAGTCCTTCACCGCCGACAACCAGGCTTCGATCATTGGCGGGCGGAACGTCGCGGACGAGTACTTCGGCGCTGGCCAGGGGGCCCTGTTTGCGGACCTGGATGTGCTGGCGGTCGGCTCCGCCGTCAACGACGTCTCGCGTCAGTTCGACCGCTACTGGGCCAGCGGTTCCGCCTGGCCGGCACGGACCATCCTGTCGGAGCCGGACGACGACGCCCTGAATGAGTTGGCCCGTGCGCTCGAGCGCCAGGCGGCGAGCGACGAGGCCCAACGCTATATCCGGGCCGTGGCCCGGTCGGAACTGCTCAGCCACTTGCTGGCCGGAACCCTGGAGCTGACCTGGGCTCCGGTCAAGGTGGTCAGCGACGATCCGGCCAAGACTCTGGGTCAGCCCGACACCGGGGCCGGGCTGATCAGCCGGCAGCTGTCCGAAGCGCTGGATGACCCCAGGCGTCAGGTGACGCTGGTGTCGCCCTATTTCATCCCCACCGAGACTGGCGTGACCGTGTTTCAGGACTTGCAGCAGCAGGGTGTGCAGGTGCGGATTCTGACCAACTCGCTGGTGGCCAACGACGTCGCGGCGGTTCATGCCGGCTACGCCAAATACCGCAAACCGTTGTTGCAGGCCGGTGTCGAACTGTACGAAATGCGGCGCCTGGCGGACGGCGGGGGCGATGGCAAACGCCACGGCAGCGTTGTCGGCAGTTCGGCCTCCAGCCTGCATGCGAAAACCTTCGCGGTGGATGGCGAAACGCTGTTTGTCGGATCGTTCAATTTCGACCCCCGGTCGGTCCATCTGAACACCGAAATGGGTTTTGTGATCGCCAGCCCGGCGCTGGCCCGGCGTCTGGAACGGGGGTTTGATGAGCAGGTGCGCGCCCTGGCGTATCAGGTAACGCTCGACGACGACGGCGATCTGGTCTGGCTG
>JBPEXU010000084.1:0-7156 GCA_052031225.1 Marinobacter sp.
CAGCGGCAGAATCAAGCACTCGGACAATAAGGACCATGTGCCGGTGGGGGAATTCCAGGCGATCCACGTCAAGCCCGGCGAACCGTTCCGGATGTCCCCCAAAGCCTCCGAACTGCACGCGGTGTGCGAGAACGGCTACCTCGCCATCGCTGCGGATGTGGACCCGTCCTTCCGCGGCATCCTGGTGGATTACAAAAACCGGGGCATTCGGTGCCGGCGCCCGTCGCCCACCGAGCGGGCCGTTCCCAGCCAACCGGAGCCGGCGCATGACTGACACCGGCAAACCGAAAGTGATACCGGAACAGGCGACAGACCGGCTGTTTGCCACCGAACGCAATCCGGAGGATTTTCGCTTCGACGCCTCCGTTGCCCGGGTGTTTCCGGACATGATCCGGCGCTCGGTGCCGGGCTACACCACCATCATCCCGATGATCGAAGTCATTACCGAGCAGTATGTGCAACCCGGCTCCCATTGCTACGACCTGGGCTGCTCGCTGGGTGCGTCCACCCTCGCCATGCGCCACGGCATCCCGTTCGGCGACTGCCGGCTGTTTGGGGTCGACAATTCCAGCGCCATGATCGAGCGCTGCGAACACTACATCGCCCTCGACGATTCGCCGCTGCCGGTCACCCTGCGCTGTGAAGACATCCTGGAGACCGAGCTGAGCAACGCTTCAGTGACCACCCTTAACTTCACCTTACAGTTCGTCGCGCCCGAACACCGTGCTGGCCTGCTCGCCCGGATCGCCGCGGCGACACGCCCGGGGGGTGTCCTCATTCTCTCCGAGAAGGTGCGCTTTGAGGACGACTCGGAACAAGCCACCCAGACCCGGCTGCACCACGAATTTAAGCGCGCCAATGGCTACTCGGACCTGGAAATCAGCCAGAAACGCAGCGCCATCGAACGGGTGCTGATACCGGAAACCATCGAAACCCACCGTAAGCGCCTGCTTGAGGCCGGTTTCGATCAGTTTCTGGTCTGGTACCAGTGCTTCAATTTCGTCTCCATGCTCGCGATCAAACACCCGACCAACCCGCAATCCACATGACACGTTTCGACTGGCAAACCACCTTCGGCGCTCTGCTTTCGGAGCTGTCGCAGCACCATCTTGACCACTGGGCGCAACGGCTGCGAAGCCAACTGCACGCCCGCTTCGACGAAAACCCGCACGGCGATCTGGAACGCTGGCTGTCGGCACTGCACCGGCTACCCGTACTTACCGATGTTGTCGCCGACCTGAATCAGCCTGCGGTCACGCTATCGAGCCATCGGCCGCTGACCGAGACTCAGCGCAACGAACTCGAACAGGGCCTGCGGGGCCTGATGCCCTGGCGCAAGGGTCCGTTTCGGTTCTTCGATACCGACATTGATACCGAGTGGCGATCGGACTGGAAGTGGGACCGGGTGGCGCCGCACCTGTCCGATCTGACCGGCCGCACCATTCTCGACGTGGGCTGCGGTTCCGGTTATCACTGCTGGCGCATGTACGGCGCGGGGGCCCGGCGGGTGATTGGAGTGGACCCCGGGCTGTTGTTCCTGTTCCAGTTCCTGAGCGTGCGCAACTACCTGGGCGATGTCCCGGTGGACCTGCTGCCCATTCGGCTGGAGGATTTACCCGCCAATCTGGAAACCTTCGACACCACGTTTTCGATGGGCGTGCTCTATCACCGGCGCTCGCCGCTGGACCACCTGCTCGAATTGAAAGGCACCTTACGCCGGGGCGGCGAGCTGGTACTGGAGACATTGGTGGTGGACGGCCCGGAAGGCTTCACCCTGATGCCCGAAGACCGCTACGGTCAGATGCGCAACGTCTGGTTCCTGCCCAGCTGCGCCACCCTGCTGCGCTGGCTGCAGCGCACCGGCTTTCGCGACGCCCGGGTGGTGGACGTCACCGAAACCACCACCGAAGAACAGCGTTCCACGGATTGGATGCGCTTCAATTCGCTGCAGGATTTCCTCGACCCGAACGACCCGTCGAAAACCATCGAGGGCTACCCGGGCCCGAAGCGGGCTACCGTGATCGCCACCAAACCCTGAGCTGCGGCCCCAAAAAAGCAAAAAGCCCCGCCGGAGCGGGGCTTGGTTGATGCCGGATAAACTTACTCGCCAAAGGGGTGGCGCAGGGTGATCGTTTCCACCCGATCCGGCCCGGTCGAAATGATGTCGATCGGCGCCTCGATCTGCTCTTCCAGAAAACGGATGTACGCCTTTGCGTTCTCCGGCAACTGGTCAATGCGGGTCAGACCTACGGTGCTTTCGCTCCAGCCGGGCAGCTCTTCATACACCGGCTCAATGTCCTTGTAGCTGTCACAGCCGATCGGCGGTCGGGTAATTTCGCCGTTCGGGGTCTTGTAGCCCACACACACTTTCACCGATTCCAGGCCGTCCAGAACATCCAGCTTTGTCAGGCAAATGCCGGAGACACTGTTGATCTGAATGGCGTGGCGCAAGGCAACGGCGTCGAACCAGCCACAGCGGCGGGAACGCCCGGTGGTGGTGCCCACCTCATTGCCCTTGACCGCCAGGTGACGCCCCATGTCGTCAAACAGCTCGGTCGGGAACGGGCCGGAGCCGACGCGGGTGGTATATGCCTTGGTAATGCCCAGCACGTAATCGAGAAACAACGGGCCAAAGCCCGAGCCGGTCGCGGTGCCGCCGGCGGTGGTGTTGGAGGACGTCACGAACGGGTAGGTACCGAGATCGATATCCAGCAGCGAACCCTGCGCGCCCTCGAACAGGATGTTTTCACCGCGCTTGCGGTAGTCGTGCAGCAGGTCGGTGACATCCGCCGCCATCGGCAGGATTTCGTCCCCCATCTGGCGCAGTTCCGCCAGCGCCGCATCGATATCCTCAGCCTCTTCCTTGTAGTACTCGGTGAGGACGAAGTTGTGGTAGCTCATGATCTCGCGGACTTTGGTTTCGAAGTCCGCCGGATTGCACAGATCGCCCAGGCGCACGCCCCGGCGGGATACTTTATCTTCATAGGCCGGGCCGATACCCCGGCCGGTGGTACCAATCTTGTCGTTGCCGCGGGCGCGCTCGCGGGCCTGGTCGATGCGGACGTGGGTACGCAGAATGATCGGACACGCCAGACTGATCTTCAGCCGCTCGCGCACCGCCACCCCGTTCGTCTCCAGCTCGCGCACTTCCTTCAAAAGCGCCTCCGGGGACAACACCACGCCGTTTCCGATCAGACACTGAACGTTCTGACGCAGGATACCGGACGGGATCAGGTGCAGCGCAGTTTTCTTACCTTCGATCACCAGGGTGTGGCCGGCGTTATGACCGCCCTGAAAGCGCACAACGGCAGCAACCTTGTCGGTCAGCAGATCAACAATCTTGCCCTTGCCCTCATCACCCCATTGGGTGCCCAGCACAACTACGTTCTTACCCATGATAGTCTCTCAGTTCAGTCCAGCGACACTACGACCCACTGGCCGTCTTTCTTAACCAATTGCCGGTCACACCCGCGCGTGGCAGGGTTACAACCCTCGTCCTCCGGCAGCGCCCGGATGACGGTCTCTGTCAGGCGCAAACCGTTTATCACCCCTTCCAGGGCCGGGTCCGGATCCGCCGGCGCCCAGATCGCCCCGCTGCGGCGAACCACCCGCTCGCCCAGCGAAACCAGAGACCGGATATCGAGCGTGAATCCGGTGGCCGGTCGGGCCCGGCCAAAATCACTGCCGATGGCATCGTAGCGGCCACCTTTGCCGACAGCGTCACCGTGGCCGGGCACATAGGCCGCGAACACCAGTCCGGTGTGGTAGTTGTAGCCGCGAAGTTCGCAAAAATCGAAGCCGAAGCTCACTTCCGGATAGTCTTTCGCGAGCATGGCCGATACCCGCGCCAGCTGTTCCAATGCGGCATCCAGAGCGTCCGACGCTCCGGCCAGTATCGTTCTGGCCTCCGCCAGCGCTTCCGCTCCCCCGCTGACCCGGGCCAGCTGGCGCAGGCGGGCACCGGCGGAACCGTCCGGGCAGTCACCCAGCAGCTGGTCGAGCTCCGGCACCGACTTGCGGGCCATGGCGTCGAAAATGGCCGCCTCGGTATCGCGATCAAACCCGGACTCACCGATCAGACTTTCGTAAATGGCAACGTGAGCCAGATCCAGATGCACCCGCGACAGGCCGGCAACCCGCAGGGTTTCCAGCATCAGGCTGATCACTTCCAGATCGGCCGACTCGGACGCGCTGCCAAACAGTTCGCAGCCGGCCTGAATCGGGGTCCGCCCGGTCAGCATATGCCGTGGCCGGGTGTGCAGCACGTGTCCGGCGTAGCACAGACGAGTGATGCCCTCGTGTCCCAGCGTATGGGCGTCGATTCTCGCTGCCTGCGGAGTCATATCGGCACGCACCCCCATCATCCGCCCGGTGAGCTGATCGGTCAGCTTGAAGGTTTGCAGTTCGAGATCGTGCCCGGTGCCGGTAAACAGCGATTCAAGGTACTCAATCAGGGGGGGGATAACGAGCTGGTAGCCCCAGCGTTGGCAGGTATCCATTATGTCCCGACGCAGGGATTCGATCTGTCCAGCCAGCGGCGGCAGAATGTCTTCAACCCCGTCCGGCAGCAACCAGCGATCAGATACTGTCATGAGATTCCGTTGTCTGTTTTCCCCGAAAGCCGACAAAGCGCCTGGGGATCTTCAGGATTGTGGGTGACGGTCGGGACCGAAAAACCCGACACAAAACCGGCCGAATTTTACACGGTTGTCAGGCACAAAAAAACCGGAATACGAGGGTATTCCGGTTTCATCGGCCTGGCGACGGTCAGTCGCGAGCGCCCTTGGGGTCCTTCAGGAACTTCAGGAAATCGCTGTCGGCGTCGATAACCATGATGTCGTCCTTGTTGGCAAAGGCGTTTTCATAGGCGGTCAGGCTGCGGTAGAAGCTGTAGAACTCCTCGTTCTTGCTGTAGGCATCGGCGTAGATGCGGGCCGCCTCACCGTCCCCTTCACCGCGCAGCTGCTCGGATTTGGAGAAGGCTTCCGCCAGGATCACGGTCTTCTGGCGATCGGCATCGGCACGAATACCTTCGGCCGCCTCACGGCCGCGAGAGCGGAACTCCTGAGCCAGCTTCTCACGCTCGGTTGCCATCCGGCGGTAGACGTTCTCACTGACCTGCTTGGGCAGCTCAATGGCCTTGACTCGAATATCCAGCACCCGGATACCAAATTCCTCCACCGAGGTTTCGTTGACCTGGTCCCGCAGCGTGTGCATCAGCTCGTCGCGCTGGCCAGACACCACCTCGTGCATGGTGCGAACACCAAACTCGTTTCGCAGACCGTTGTCGATCCGGGACGCCAGCAGCGATTGAGCGGTGAACTCGTTACCCCCAGTGGCCCGGTAGAAGGTATCGACATTGGTAATCTGCCAGGCGATGTAGGAGTCCACATCCAGCGGCTTCTTTTCCACAGTGAGGTACTGACGGGCCGGCAGGTCCATGGTCAGCACCCGAACGTCGAATTCGCGCACCTGATCAATCACCGGCACCTTGAAATGCAGACCGGCCGGGATATTGGTTTCAATCAGCTCACCGAAGCGCAACAGCACACCTCGGTGGGTTTCGGGGATGATGTAGACGCTGGCGTTGACCACCAGGACAACGATCAACGCACCTGCTAGACCAAGAATGCTTTTCGGACCCATCGATTATCTCCCCGTCCTGGAAGTAGCAGACTGACGACTGCGGATTTCCCGCAGCACCTGATCGGTCAGGGACTGAATGTCCACCTGGCCACTCATCGAGCCACCATCATTCAACACGTCCCGGCGGACACCGGCGCCTTGGTTCACCAGGCGATCCAGGGGCAAATACATCATGTTGCCGGTGGATTCTGTATCCACGAAGACCTTACTGGTGTTGGACAGAACGTTCTCCATCGACTGCAGATAGAGTCGCTCTCGGGTAACTTCCGGCGCATTGCTGTACACCGCCAGCAACTCCAGATACCGGGCGGTTTCACCACGGGCGGTTTCAATCACCCGAGCCTTGTAGGCGTTGGCCTCTTCCAGCATCCGCTGAGCCTGACCACGAGCCTCCGGGACCACCTTGTTGCGGTATGTCTCAGCTTCTTCGATCAGGCGCTGCTCATCTTCGCGCGCCCGCTGAACTTCCCGGAACGCATCCTGCACCGCAGCCGGGGGCTGGGTACTTTCGACGTTGACCCGAACAATCTGAAGACCGGTCCCATACTCCTGCAGGAAATTCTGCAGCCGCTGCTCGACATTAATCGCCAGCTCTGCCCGGCCCTCGGTCAGCACTTCATCCAGCGTCGCGCTGCCCACCTCGTGACGCAGCGCACTGTCGGTGGCAAACGCCAGCGCCTGGTTGGAATCCCGGACGTTCAGAACGTAGTCCCGGGCATTGCTCACCCGATACTGCACCTGCAGATCGACGGTGACCAGATTTTCGTCCCGGGTCAGCATCTGGCCCTGAGACTCGGCGGTACGCACGCTGGTGACGCGAACCTTGTGGACGTCGTCGATCAGCGGCACTTTGAACCGCAGGCCAGGATCTTCGGTGCGGGAATACTCACCAAAACGGAGGACAACCGCACGCTCCTGCTCATCCACGGTATAAAACGACTGATAGACGATGTAACCGACCACCACAATGGCCAGAATCGCCAGGACGGCACCAAGACCACCGGAACTACCGGCGGTTCCGCCATTGCCGGAGTTGCCACCCTTACCGCCCAGCATTTTGTTCAGTTTGTCCAGGCCTTTCTTCAGCGCCTCGTCGAGGTCTGGTGGCCCCTGATCATTGCCGCGACGACCACCACCGGTACCCCAGGGGTCGTTGTCGTTACGGTTTCCACCCGGTTCATTCCAGGCCATAGTGCTCTCCGTTCCTAACTAGTCGAATGGCTGCAAATACTAGGGATTTATCCACCTCCCGGCAATAGCCGGGGCGGTTTCAGGCCCGGCTTTCCAGGCGCACATCGCGTTCCTGGATTCCGGCCCGGCGCAATAACTGGAGCCAGTCCCGGTTTTGCAGGCGCACCTCCAGCACCGACTCGCCGGTGTCCCGGTGCTCCTCGCTCAACACCGATCCGGCCTGGTGCAGCAACGCTCGGAGCTTGCCGTCAGACGGCCCCAGCAGGACAAAGTGGTGCACCACGTTCTCGGCCAGGCGCTCCACCACGGCATCAAACAG
>JBPEXU010000085.1:0-7186 GCA_052031225.1 Marinobacter sp.
GCGCGATCCGGATTCCGGCGCCATCTTCCAGACCGCGCGCAACTACAACTTCTACGGCGATACCACCGCGCTCAACGTGGGCGATGTGCTCACCGTTACGCTGCAGGAATCGACCCGGGCCAGCAAAAGCGCGGAATCCAGTATCACCAAGGACAACGAAGTCACCCTGCCGGAACCCACCATTCTGGGCAAAAGCAATTTCGGCGTGGCGACCGGCTTCAACCACGAGCGGGATTTCGAAGGCTCCGCCGAAGCCGATCAGAGCAACAGCCTGGCCGGCAACATCACCGTGACCGTCACCGAGGTGCTGCCCAACGGCGTGTTGCGGATTCGGGGCGAAAAGTGGCTGTCGCTCACCAACGGTGACGAATACATCCGCCTGACCGGCCTGGTGCGGCCCCAGGACATCCAGCCGGACAACACCGTGGCGTCCAACCGTATTGCCGACGCCCGGATTGCCTACGGTGGCACCGGGGACTTCGATCAGGCCAACCAGATGGGCTGGATGGCGCGCTTCTTCAACAGTGAGTGGTGGCCGCTATGATGAGTCTTCGCAACTGTCTGGCGTTGGTGGTTCTGCTGGCTGTCGCAAGCGAGCCGGTGCTGGCGGACCGCCTGAAAGACCTGGCCCGGATCAAGGGTGTGCGCAACAACCAGCTGGTGGGGTATGGCCTGGTGGTGGGGCTTGACGGCACCGGGGATTCGGCGCCGTTTACCAACCAGACCTTCCGCAACATGATGAATCAGTTCGGCATTACCCTGCCGGAAGGTGTCAGCCCGAAAACCGAGAATGTCGCCGCGGTGACCGTGAGTGCGACCTTGCCGCCCTTTGCCAAGCGGGGGCAGGAGCTGGACGTAACCGTGTCGTCCATTGGCAATGCCGACAGCCTTCGCGGTGGCACACTGCTGATGACGCCGCTAAAGGGCGCGGATGGCCAGATTTATGCCATGGCTCAGGGCAGCCTGGTGGTCGGTGGTTTTGGCGCCCAGGGCCAGGACGGCTCGCGCATCACTGTCAACGTACCCAGCGTTGGGCGCATTCCCAATGGCGCCACCATCGAACGGGAAGTGGTGTCACCGTTCCATAAGGGTGACACCATCACTTTCCACCTGCTGAAGTCCGATTTCACCACCGCACGCCGGGTGGTCGAGGCGATCAACAGCCGGCTTGGCCCGGACATGGCCTACGCCCACGACGCCACCAGCGTGTCGGTGCGCGCGCCTCGCGATCCGTCGCAGCGGGTCAGTTTCCTGTCGATTCTCGAGAACATCGAAGTTGAGCCGGCGGAGGACGCCGCCAAGGTCGTGATCAACAGCCGTACCGGCACCATTGTGGTTGGGCAGA
This sequence comes from Marinobacter sp., assembly GCA_052031225.1. Lineage (GTDB taxonomy): Bacteria > Pseudomonadota > Gammaproteobacteria > Pseudomonadales > Oleiphilaceae > Marinobacter. The sequence goes on from JBPEXU010000085.1 coordinate 1,346, forward strand.
ACGTTCGGGTCAGCCCGGCGGCGGTCACCCATGGCAACCTGACCGTCACCATTCAGGAGAACCCCAACGTGGTGCAGCCCAATGCCTTCGCCCGCGGCGACACCGCACTGGAGCTGGACTCGCAGATTGCGGTGACCGAAGAGCCAGCACGCATGTTCAAGTTCGGGCCGGCGGTCACGCTCAATGACATTGTTCAGGCGGTGAATCAGGTCGGTGCGGCGCCGGGCGACGTGATGGCCGTGCTGGAAGCGCTGAAACAGGCCGGCGCACTGCGCGCCGAACTGATTGTGATCTAGGTGACGCCATGCAGGACTACTCATTGCAGCAGGCTCAGGTATACACCGATTTCAGTGGTTTGAACGCGCTGAAATCGGTGGCGCACAAAGACAAGCAGGCGGCGTTGCAGCAGGTGGCGCAGCAGTTTGAGAGTCTGTTTCTGTCGGAAATGCTGAAATCCATGCGCAAGGCCAACGACGTGTTCGCCGAGGGCAACTTCCTGAACAGCCATCGCACCGAGTTCTATCAGGACATGTTTGATCGCCAGCTCAGTCTGACCCTGGCCAGCAACCACGGCACCGGACTGGCCGAGGCCCTGGTGCGCCAGCTCAGCAGGCAAGTGCCTGGGCTGGACGCGGACGGTCAACGGCTGGCGGGGCATAAGACCAGCCTGGCGGACTACGATCGCAGCCTGCCGGTGCTGTCGCCAAAACTGCCTGAGCAGATCGAGGCGGTGGATCAGGTGGTTGCGACCAGCCCCCGGCAGGCCTCGGAGTCTGACGGTGGCCGGCCATTGCCGGCCCGGTTCGAATCGCCCGAGCAGTTTGTCCAGCAGTTGCTGCCGATCGCAACCCGGATTGGCCGGGAAAGTGGCATCGACCCCAGGCTGATGGTGGCCCAAGCGGCCCTCGAAACCGGCTGGGGTCGGCACATGATCGAGGGCGATGGCGGCGAGCCAAGCTACAACCTGTTCGGTATCAAGGCGGACCGGCGCTGGCGCGGTGAGGCAGTGACCATTACCACCACCGAATACCGCGATGGCATCGCCATGAAAGAACGCGCGGATTTTCGTGCGTACCCCAATTACGAAGCGAGTTTCCGGGACTACGTGAGCTTTCTGGAGAGTAATCCCCGGTACCGGGAGGTGCTGTCGGTCGCAGACCAGCCGGACGAGTTTGCCCGCCGTCTGCAGCAGGCCGGATACGCCACCGACCCGGAATACGGCAGCAAGATCCGTCGGATCATGGCTCGGGATTCCCTGATGACGCTGTCCATGGCCGAGCCGCTGGCCGGTCGTGAGCGGGCAGAGGAGTAAATGATATGGCGGGATTGATTGGGATCGGGCTGACCGGCATTCTCGGACACCAGGCGGCGCTGAATACCACCGGCAATAACATCACCAATGCCAACACACCGGGGTACAGTCGTCAGGAAGTGGTGTTCGAGACCCAGGACGCCCAGCGCACCGGGGCCGGCAGTATTGGCTCCGGCGTGAATATTGCCAACATTCGCCGGCTGGCGAACGAATACCTGGTGCAGCAGATCCGGGAAGATTCGTCGCTGGCCGGTGAGCAGGAAGCGCTGAACGCCGAACTGACCCGGCTCGACAACCTCCTGGGTGGCGAGGCGACTGGTCTGAGCAACGCCCTCAACAACTTTTTCGCAAGCCTGCAAAACGCCGCCGAAGATCCGACGTCGCTGCCTCAGCGCCAACTGGTGATCAGCGAGGCGCAGCAGGTGGTGAACCGGTTCCAGGGCCTGAACGCCGAGCTGATCCAGCAGCGGGAATCGGTAAAAACGCAAATGCAGCAAGGCGCCAAAGACGCCAATACCCTGCTCAAAAGCATTGCCGAGCTGAACCTGGCGATTTCCGAATCCCCGGGGCTGGCCCAGGGGCAGATGCCCAACGACCTGCTCGATCGCCGGGACGAGAAACTTCGCCAGTTGTCAGAGCTGGTGAACATCCGGGTCACGCCGACCGAGGGTAGCCAGGTCAATGTGTCACTGGCCAACGGTCTGGCGCTGGTGGTCGGCGCCAACGCGGCGCAGTTCGGCACCCGGGAAAACGCCGCCGATCCGACCTATCTGGAATTTACCCTCACCGCGGGCGGCCGGACTCTGGTGGTGGACGATCAGATCAACGGCGGCAGGCTGGGCGGCTTGCGCCGGTTCGAGCGCGAGGGCCTCAAACCGGCGCTGGACGATCTCGGCCGGGTGGCGCTGGCGCTGTCGGCTGCGGTCAATCATCAGCATGAAATCGGCATGGATCTGGAGGGCGATCTTGGCGGCCTGTTCTTCACCGACATCAACGACCCCGCCAGTCAGCGTGCCCGGGTGATCATCAATGGCAATAACCAGCCGCCTCAGAACACCCAGTTTGCGGTCGAGATCACCGATGCCGCAGCGCTGGAAGGGGGGAGCTGGACCCTGCTGTTTGGCGACAACGGCAGTTACGAGCTGATTGACGAGGCCACCGGCGCCACCGTTAAGCAGGGCCGGTTGCCGCCGGACCCGCTGGCTGAGATCAATATGCCCGGCTTTAACATCCGCTTTGAGGGCGGCGATCTCAATCCCGGCGACAAGTTCCTGATCCAGCCGACCCGCAACGCCGCGGCCGACATCGGTGTCGAGGTGCAGCGGGAGGAAGATCTGGCCTTTGCCAGTCCGGTCAAGGCGCTGACCGGCCAGGTGGTGACAGCCAATCCGTTGGAGGTTGCCGACAGCAATTTGGGCACCGGGGTGATCAACCAGGGGGTGATGCTCAATGTCCGGAATCCGTTGACCAACAATCTGCTGCCCGGGTTTACCCAGCGCCAGGATCTGGCCAACGGGCCACTGCAGATCACCTTTACCGAGAATCTTGCCGGCGATCTGGAGTTCACTGTAACTGACGGCAGCGGTGCCACCATTGTGCCCAACACGCTGTATACGCCGGGCGTTGCCAACAAGGTGTTCAGTGAAGATCCGGGCGCCGGTTCTGAATATCAGGGCTTCCAATTCGAAATTACCGGTCGACCCGAGCCGGGCGATACCTTCACCATCGATTTCAACGCCGGCGGCGTTTCTGACAACCGCAACGCCGAGTTGCTGGCGGCCCTGGGTACCGCCAATGTCATGAATGGCGGCAGTCAGAGTCTGGCCGAGGGCTACGCCGGACTGGTCGAGGATGTCGGTGTCAAAACCCGGCAGAGTCAGCTTGATCTTGAAGCCGGCCAGACGCTGCTGGAGCAATCCACCAATCAGCGGGAGTCGGTGTCCGGGGTCAACCTCGATGAAGAAGCCGGTCGGCTGATTCAGTATCAGGCCGCCTACAACGCGTCGGCTCAGGTCATTTCGGTGGCGCAGGACCTGTTCAACACATTGCTACAGAGTTTCCGTTAATGGCTCCGGTCCGGGAGCGAGGTGAAGCGCGATGATGCGGATATCGTCACAACAGGTGTTCTCCGGCGGCATAAACCGCCTCCAGGAACTGAACAGTAACCTGAACAATACCCAGCAGCAGATCTCAACCGGCAAGCGGGTTAACAAACCGTCGGACGATCCGGTCGCCGCGGCCAGGATTTTAAAGCTGGATCAGGAAGTCAAGCGGGTTGAAACCTTTCAGCGCAATGCGTCGCTGGCGGAGAATCGTCTGAAGCAGGAGGAAAGTGCGCTCGCCAGCGCCATCGACATCATCCAGCGTGTTCGGGAGTTGACGGTGCAGGCCGGGAACGGTGCGCTGTCAGTCAACGACCGGCAGTCGATTTCGGCCGAGCTGAAGGAGCGTATTGACCAGCTGGCGACCATCACCAATACCCGCGATGCCTCCGGCGAATACATTTTCAGTGGCTTTGAGGGCAGCCAGCCGGCTTTCACCCAGCGACCGGATGGTACCTGGCGCTACAACGGCGATGAAGGTCAGCGCGTTCTGGAAATCGATGATGGCGTTCGGGTCGCGGTGAGTGACCATGGCAAAGGGATATTCGTGGATGTCCCGAAAGCCGTGAGCGTCACCGCGTCGACGTCGGCCAACGGTTACGTGTCGGATCTTCGGCTCACCGACGAGCAGGCGCTGCGGACCGCGTTCTCACCGCGGGTGCCCGATGATCTGACGGTCACTGTCGGAGCCGGTGGCGCCGTCACCGTCACCGATCCGTCCGGCAATGTGCTGGGTGCCGGGACTGTGGGTCAGGAGTTCGAAGTGGCTGGTGTCACCCTGACGGTCAACGATGCGGTGAACGGTGACAGTTTCACCATCGGCATCAACGATCGGCAATCGGTGTTCGCCAGCATCGAGGCACTGATTTCCGGCCTGGATTCCATCAATAAATCGACCGCCCAGGGCAACGCGGCGTACGACGCGCTCATTGCCGAAACCCTGATCAATCTCGACAACGCCCAGGAAAACATCCTGATCAAGCAGACCGAGTTGGGCGGCCGGTTGAATGCGGTGGAGTCGACTCAGGCGTTTCTGGAGGATTCGGCGCTGTATTCCAAGGAAATCCGATCGGAACTGGAAGACATCGACTACGCCGAGGCGATCAGCAATCTAAGTTTTCAGAGCTTTGTCCTGCAGGCCGCCCAGCAATCGTTTGCCCAGGTTTCCCGGCTGTCGTTGTTCGACAGACTGTAAATACCTGATGCGCGGGGCGATCGGCGCGCCCCGCCTGTTGCTTTCAAAGACCAGCTCAGTATAATCCCCAACACTCTCCGATGGCGGCGTGGTGAAATTGGTAGACACGACGGATTCAAAATCCGTTGGGGTAAAACCCGTGGCGGTTCGAGTCCGCCCGCCGCTACCATCCTCTTTCCCTGCGGTTTCGTATTCAGTCCATCCCATGAATGTGTCCGACTTCCACTTTGACCTACCGGACGAGCTGATCGCCCGCTACCCGCTGAAAGAACGCAGTGCGTCGCGCCTGCTCTGTCTCGATGGCCTTTCCGGCGCGGTGGATCACCGCCGGTTCACCGATCTGCCCGAACTGGTCCAGCCGGGGGATCTGCTGGTATTCAACAACACGCGGGTGATTCCGGCCCGGCTGTTCGGCAGGAAAGAAACCGGCGGCCAGGTTGAGGTGCTGGTGGAGCGGGTAACCGGCAGCCACAGCATCATCGCCCATGTGCGTGCTTCCAAGGCATTGAAAGAAGGCCAGAGGGTCATCCTGGAGGACGGTTCCGTTCTGCGCATGGTGGGCCGCAACGACGCGCTGTTTTATCTCGAGTGTGAAGCGTCCGAGCCGGTTCTGGACGTGCTTGAGCGGATTGGTCACATGCCGCTGCCACCCTACGTTGACCGGCCCGACGAATCGTCGGATCGTGAGCGCTATCAGACGGTGTACGCGAAAGAGGCGGGCGCGGTGGCGGCTCCGACCGCCGGGCTGCACTTTGACGAAGCGTTACTCCAGACGCTGGCGGAGAAGGGCATCGAGAGTGCGTTTGTCACCCTGCACGTGGGCGCCGGAACGTTTCAGCCGGTGCGGGTGGAGCGTGTTGAGGATCACGTGATGCACAGCGAAGTGGTGCGGGTGCCGCAGGAAACCGTGGATGCGGTGGAACGGACCCGGGCCCGGGGGGGGCGGGTTATTGCGGTTGGCACCACCTCGGTCCGGTCACTGGAGTCCGCCAGTCGTGGTGGGCGCCTGCGGGTGTTCCAGGGGGAAACCGATATCTTCATTCATCCCGGTTATCGTTTCGAGACCGTGGATGCGCTGATCACCAATTTCCATCTGCCGGAATCGACCCTGATCATGCTGGTGTGTGCCTTTGCCGGTTACGAACACGTGATGGACGCATATCGCCAGGCGGTAGCGGAGCGCTATCGTTTCTTCAGCTACGGGGACGCCATGTTCCTGACGGCGCAGGAGC
>JBPEXU010000086.1:0-5137 GCA_052031225.1 Marinobacter sp.
CTCCGGGATGAGGTGTTTGACGTAGACCACATCGCCGACGCTGACCACGTCCGAAGGTTGTTCGGGCTTCGGGCCGGTTAGGCTTTCGGTTTTGAAGCGGCGGGCCCAGGTCATGGTTTCAAAAGTCATGGTAGTGGTGCCGAGGCCTCGCGCGAATACCTGAGCGGCGTCCTCGGTGACCGAGGTGACAATGGCCGGGATCAGAGATTCTACCCGCGGGTAGCTCTTGATGAGCTGTTCCAGCTCGCCGCTCGCGAGTTCATCGGCAGGGATTCTGCCAATCGGGCCGCGGAAACCGTGGCGCCGGTCGTAGGCTTCCAGACCCGCGCGTAACGCCTCGGTGGCCGCCTGTTGCTTTTGGCCGTCAACTGTCAGGATCACACGGTAGCCATCGGTATAGGCGTCTTCGCCGAAGCGGCGCACCATTTCCGAGCGGGCCATTTCGGCAACGTAATCGGCGTCGACTTCCGCTTCCGTAGCGTTGTAGCTGGCGGTGAGCGGCGCCTGGATGGCCAAATCATAGGCGTCGGGCGAGATATAGCCCAGATCTCTCATTCGCCCAAGGATCCAGTTGCGCCGGATCAGGGCGCGCTGGGGGTTGGCTAGGGGGTTATAGGCGGAGGGCGCTTTGGGCAGGCCGGCCAGCATCGCCATCTGCGCCAGGCTCAGTTCGTTGACCGGCTTGTCGTAGTAAACCTGAGCCGCGGCGGCAATGCCGTAGGCGCGATTACCCAAATAGATCTTGTTCAGGTACAGCTCAAGGATTTTGTTCTTGTCGAGTTCACGTTCGATCTGAAGAGCCAGAAGTATCTCGTTGAACTTCCGAATAAAGGTCCGGTCGCGTGACAAAAAGTAATTTTTTGCAACCTGCATGGTGATGGTGCTGCCCCCGGATTGGATTTCTCCGGTGGAGATCAGTTCGATGGCAGCCCGCACCAGGCCTTTGATGTCGACGCCGAAGTGTTCGTAAAAGCGGGCGTCTTCAGCGGCCAGAAAGGCCTGTAACTGAATTGTAGGGATCTGTTCGATTGTGATTGGTGCCCTTCTCTTTTCACCGAATTCTGCTATTAATCTGTTGTCTTTGCTATACACCCGAAGAGGTGTCTGCAATTTGATGTCCAAAAGTTGGTCGACCGGAGGCAGTCCGGGGCGAAGGTAGAGATAGAGGCCCGATGCCACGATGGCTGCAACGCTGAATCCGGTGAGAAACAGCCAGGCTAAAAGGCGAGATGTGCGCAGCAAATGAGACATTTTTTTCTGACAACTGTTGGATATAGGTCTATCATTTGAGAAATTGCTTTAGGAAGGTGAATCGCTTCACTGTCCGCAATGCTTCTCAATGAGAAGTACGGCATTGTAGACAGATTATTGAAGAAATTCTCTTACATAAAAAACACATAAGCTATTAACCGGGTGCATGTAACCAGGTATAGGGTGAGCGCGTGTTCGGATTGTTTGGAAAGAAATCCAGTGCAGTGTTGGGTGTGGACGTCAGTTCCAGCTCGGTGAAGCTTCTGGAGCTGTCAAAGCAGGGTGACCGATATAAGGTCGAAAGCTACGCGGTAGAGCCTCTGCCGGCGAATGCCGTGGTTGAAAAGAACATCACGGATGTGGAAGCCGTCGGGGAAGTTCTCAAGCGTGTGGCGTCCAAGTCTCGTACCGGCGTCAAACAGGCCGCGGTTGCGGTCTCCGGCTCGGCGGTCATCACCAAAGTGATCCAGATGGATGGCGGTCTCAACGAGTTTGAGATGGAAGACCAGATCACGCTTGAGGCAGACCAGTATATTCCCTATCCGCTTGACGAAGTCGCCATCGATTTCGAAGTGCAGGGGCCTTCCGAAACCAATCCCGATCAGGTCGATGTGCTGCTTGCGGCCTGCCGTAAGGAGAATGTCGATATCCGTGAGGATGCCCTGGAAATCGCCGGGCTCACAGCGAAGATCGTTGACGTCGAAGCCTACGCGCTGGAGCGTGCCTATGCGTTGATCGAACCTCAGCTGGAGTCTCAGGGTGAGGAGCTGGTTGTTGCCATCGTCGACATCGGTGCAACCATGACCACGCTCAGCGTTCTCGCCGATGGCAAGACCGTGTACACCCGGGAACAGATTTTCGGCGGCAAACAGTTAACGGAGGAGATCCAGCGCCGTTATGGCCTGTCTCTGGAGGAGGCCGGTCTTGCCAAGAAGCAAGGCGGACTTCCTGATGACTATGAGCCGGAAGTCTTGGAGCCATTCCGCGAGGCGGTGGTTCAGCAAGTGGCCCGCGCCTTGCAGTTCTTTTTTGGCGCCAGCCAGTACAACGCTGTCGACTATGTGGTTCTGGCCGGTGGAACGGCGTCTATCCAGGGGTTGACGGAGTTGGTCGAGGAGAAAACAGGAACTCCGACATTGGTGGCCAATCCTTTTGCCGATATGGCGGTAGGATCGCGGGTGAATGCGTCTGCGCTGAGCAACGATGCGCCGTCGTTGATGATCGCTTGTGGTCTGGCAATGAGGAGTTTTGACTGATGGCGAAGATTAACCTCCGACCCTGGCGGGAAGAGCTGCGCGCTGAGAAACAAAAGCAGTTCGTAGTCATGATCCTGGGCGCGGCAATCATTGCCGCCGGACTGGTGTTTCTCTGGAAAACCGACATGGACAACCGGATTGCCTACCAGCAGTCCCGGAATGCCTACATAGAGACCGCCACCAAGCAACTGGATGCCCAGATCAAGGAAATTGAAGACCTTAAGCGCCAGCGTGATGAACTGCTGGCCCGCATGCAGGTGATTCAGGATTTGCAGGGTAAGCGTCCGGTAATCGTTCGCGTGTTCGATGAGTTGGTCCGGACGCTGCCGGACGGCCTCTACTATACCGATCTCCGCAAAACAGGAGATGAAGTCAAAATTGTGGGTATGGCTGAGTCTAACAGCCGCATCTCCTCCTTGATGCGGGCATTTGAAGAGTCGGAATGGTTTGCCGATCCGGGGCTCGCCAATGTGTCTGCTGCCGATAGCAGTCGGGCCGGCTACAGTCAGTTCAACCTGACAGTCAAACAGCGTACTCCCGAGCCAGAAGGGGAGGGTGAAGAATGAGCCTATCTGATTCTCTGAAAAGCCTGAACGAATTCGATATCAACGACCTCGATGTCAACAATGCGGGTATCTGGCCGGCGCCGATCAAAGGGATTGTGATTCTGTTGGTGATCGGGTTGATATTGGGTGGCGGGTATTGGTTCTTTATCAAAGATCAGTATTCCCGGCTTGAAAAGGTTGAGCGCACAGAACGTGAGCTGAAACAAACCTACGAGCAGAAGGCCTACCAGGTCGCAAATCTGGAAGTCTTCAAGGCCCAGATGGCTGAAATGAAAGAGACATTTGGTGCTCTGGTGCGACAGCTGCCGAGTGAAACCGAGGTGCCTGGCCTGCTGGAAGATATCACCAACACTGCGTTGGGCAGCGGTCTGTCGCTCAAAGAGGTGACTCTGCAGCCTGAGCAGCAGCGGGACTTCTATTCCGAACTGCCAATCGATATTCGAGTGTCCGGTTCCTATCACGAGCTGGCGTCGTTCGTGAGCAGCGTAGCCAGCCTCCCGCGCATCGTAACCTTGCACGACTTAACCATTAAACCAACTGGCGAAGATGGAGAGCAGCTTGATATGCAGGTTGTTGCTCGAACTTACCGCTATCGGGCTGGAGAGTGAGCATGGCAGCAAAGCATGCAGGAAAAGCCTGGTTGGGGGCCTGTCTGGCTTCGATGCTGACGGCATGTTCCCAGAGCGGCGGTTTCTCAGATTTGGATCGATTTATGGCGGAAACCCGGGCCAAGCCGCGCGGGCATGTTGAGCCGCTTCCTGAGTTCAAGGCCTATGAGGCGTTTAGTTACTCGGCGGCGGATCGACGGGCACCTTTCGAACCACCGGTTGAAGTTCAGCTCACCATGGTCGATGAGCAGCCAATGAGCAACGTTGAACCGAATCTGGATCGCCCGCGTGAAGTTCTCGAGAATTTTGACCTGAAGGATCTGGCCATGGTCGGAACGATCAAAGGGCCCTCAGGCGAGTTGTTTGCCCTGGTTAGAGACTCCTCTGGCGGGGTGCACCGTGTGCGAACAGGGAATCACATGGGGCAGAACTATGGGCGTATCATTGGCGTCAGCGAAACAAGAGTCGAACTAATTGAGATCGTTCCCAATGGCCGGGGCGGATGGGTAGAGCGTCCTCGCTCCCTGTCTTTGAGTGAGGAACAAGGCTAAGGAGCGGCACAATGAAAAACGGCAAAAACATGTACGAAAAAAATGGTTTGGGGTCGAGGCTAGCGATGTTCACAAAACTCAATGCATACATTGGCGTGATGGCTTTCGGGTTGTTGTCTGGCCTGGCCAACGCAGTCACGTTGGAAGATGTGTCGTTTTCCTCGCTTCCGGGAGAGCGCCTTGAAGTCACGCTGAAATTTGATGGTCAGCCGCCAGAACCGTCGGGCTATACCATTGAGCGCCCGGCCCGAATTGCAATCGATCTGCGCGATACGACCAGCGGTCTGGATGCTCGAAGTCTGCCTCTTGGTAGCGGCAACGCCCAAAGCATGACAATCGTTGAGACTCGGGACCGAACGCGACTGATTTTCAATCTGGCAGAACTGGTTCCCTACACCACCTCACGTTCCAACAACACGCTGGTGATGACAATCGGCGGAGCCGATACGGCTGGCCAAGCGGTTTCCGATGCACAGCCTGCGGCCGCACAACCGGCTGCTACGGCGAAGCGTTCCAATAGCCTGGCCGGCGTCGATTTTCGGCGAGGCAAAGACGGCGAGGGCCGGGTTATCGTGGACCTGGGGAGTGCCAGCACCCCGGTGGATCTTTCCGAACTGGGCGGGCGCATCCGTCTGACGATGCCGGAACTGACGGCGCCAGAAGTGCTGCGCCGTCGTCTGGACGTTACCGATTTCGCGACGCCAGTGACACGAATTGACACCTACAATGAGGATGGTAAAGCCGTTGTCGAGATCCGTCCTGAAGGCAACTACGATTACATTGCCTACCAGTCGGGCAGTCAGTTTACGGTAAGCGTTGAACGTTTGTCCGAGGAAGAGGCGGAAGCTCGTCGTGAAGAGAAGTTTCCCTACACCGGAGAAAAGCTCTCGCTTAACTTTCAGGAT
>JBPEXU010000087.1:0-3954 GCA_052031225.1 Marinobacter sp.
TACGCCGACGCGGAATTCCTGCGGCTGTTGGCCGACGAGTCGGGGGGGAGTTTCCGCGTTGCCGACAGCGCGGAAGCGCTGAACCTGGCGTTTGTCGAGGCTCTGAATACCGCGGTGCCGCAGGAACAGGTTCCGATCGAGGGCAACCGGTTTTCCGTCGATGCGGGGGTGAGCGAGTTTACCGCCCTGATTTTCTGGGGCGAGGGCGAGACCAAGGCGACGCGGACACTCGAACTGACGGCACCGGGTGGCGAAACCTTTACCGTCGACAACCAGGCCGGGAGTGTTCGTTGGGCTCGAGAATCCGGTTACGATCTGATCACCGTTTCCGATCCGCAACCGGGAGACTGGACACTAAAAGGCGAGCTGGGTGACGGCAGTCGGGTGACCGTGGTGAGTGACCTGCGCATGGTCGTCAACGGTGTACCGCCAGCCTTCAGCGCCGACACGCCCGTCGACCTCAGCATCGCTTTTTTCGAAGACCGGGAACAAATCCTGAACCCGGATTTTCTGAACGTACTCGATGTCAGCCTTACCATCACGTCCGAGGATGGCCGGAGCGGAACCAAGGTGCTGTCTGGCGGGGCGCCACCTACAGATGGGACCTATCGTGACACCATCGCCCGGTTGCCTGTGGCCGGGAGCTATCGAATCGACGTGGTCGCGGATGGCCAGACCTTTGCCCGCAAGTTTTCTGCGACCACCGAGTTTACGGTCGCCGAGACGCCGGAGCCTGCACAGGCTGGCGATGTCAGTGAATCCGAGCCTGTTCCCGAGCAAGAGCCAGTGCCGGTCGCCGAGCCTGAGCCAGAAGCAGAAGCCGGAGCTCCGCAGGACGCGGAGATACCGCCGCCGATCGACGTCGGTGCCATTGAGGAACCGGTTGCCGACCCGAATGTTGCCTCCGATGGCACCGAGTCCGATAGCGACTGGATGATCTGGGCGGCTGCCGGGGCCGGAGCGTTGACACTCGTCGCGATTATCGGCTGGCTAATCCTGCGACGAAAGCAAGCCCGGGAAGAGGAACTCGCGGCGGCCGCTGCCGAACGGGAAACCGTTGACGATCTGATCGAGCCAGAGCCAGTCCCGGAGGTATCCCCCGAGACCACCGAACCGGTGGATGAGGATGTGCCTGAACTGGTGCCTGAAAACGATCCAGACGAGATTGCTGATGACGCGTTCGCTGAAGACGAAGCGCCCACGCTGGAAGCGGACGAGGACCTGGACGAAGCGATCCCGGAAGTCACGGACGTTGAGGACGTCGTTGATGCGGTTGCGGAGCCGGAGGTAACAGCGGCGGAGGCTCCCGTCACCGAACCCGAGACAAATGCGGACGAACCCGCGGCCGAAGAAGAGGATGAATTCGGGCTGGAAGATTTCGATTTGTCCGAATTCGACGAGCTGCCGGACTATGACGAGGATGCCGACAAAGAAACGGCCTCGCAAAGCGAAGACGATCAGAAAAAGTAACCGACAGGAACAGAACCATGAAGTTTACCGGTACCGACAAATATGTAGCCACCGATGATTTGCAAATGGCGGTAAACGCCGCGATTGCCCTCCAAAGGCCGTTGCTCATCAAGGGCGAGCCCGGCACGGGCAAGACCCTGCTGGCGGAAGAAATGGCCGCGGCGCTCGGTATGAAACTGATTTCATGGCACATCAAGTCCACCACCAAGGCGCAGCAGGGACTCTACGAATACGATGCGGTTTCCCGCCTGCGGGACTCCCAGCTCGGTGACGAAAAGGTCAAGGATATCCGCAACTACATCGTCAAGGGTAAGCTCTGGGAGGCGTTTGAGTCCGATGAGCAGGTCGTGCTGCTGATCGATGAAATCGACAAAGCCGATATCGAATTCCCCAACGATCTGCTGCTGGAACTGGATCGGATGGAATTCTTCGTTTACGAAACCCAGGAGTTCGTAAAGGCCAAACACCGGCCGATCGTCGTGATCACCAGTAACAACGAGAAGGAGCTGCCGGATGCGTTCCTGCGCCGCTGTTTCTTCCATTACATCAGCTTCCCGGATCATGACACCATGAAGGATATTGTCGACGTGCACTTCCCGGGCTTGCAGCAGGAAATCGTACGCGATGCCCTGGAGGTGTTTTTCGACGTCCGTAAGGTGCCGGGCCTGAAAAAGAAGCCGTCGACCTCGGAACTGATCGACTGGCTGAAGCTGTTGATGGCCGATGAGCTGTCCGCCAAAGCCCTGCAGGAAAAAGACAGCAGCTCAGCACTGCCGCCACTGTACGGGGCGCTGGTCAAAAACGAGCAGGACGTCCATCTGCTGCAGAAACTGGCGTTCATGGCACGTCGCCGCAGCTGATCCCTAGTAAGAGTCGAGCGCTATGCTGATAGATTTTTTTCTCGAAGTTCGTCGCGCCAAGGTGCCGGCCAGTCTGCGCGAATTTCTGGACCTGCTCGAGGCGCTCCAGAAGCGACTGGCGTTTGCCGACATGGAAGAATTCTATTACCTCGCCCGCTTGTGCCTGGTAAAGGATGAGCGCCACTTCGACAAATTCGACCGGGCCTTCAAGGCGTATTTCGAGGGTATCGAGAACCTGGATGCGCTGCTCGAAGCGTTGATCCCGGACGACTGGTTGCGAGCCGAGTTCGAGAAGCATCTGACCGAGGAAGAGAAAGCCAAGATTGAATCGCTGGGTGGTCTTGAAGAACTGATCGAGACGTTCAAAAAGCGCATGGAAGAACAGAAAGAGCGCCATGCCGGTGGCAACAAATGGATCGGCACCGGCGGAACCTCGCCCTTCGGTGCCAACGGCTACAATCCGGAAGGCTTTCGTATCGGTCAGAAAAACGGCCGCCATGGTCGTGCCGTCAAGGTCTGGGAGAAGCGCGAGTACAAGGATCTGGACGACAGCATTACGCTGGGCATCCGGAACATCAAGGTGGCGCTGCGCCGACTGAGGAAGTTTGCCCGGCAGGGGGCGGCGGATCAGCTCGATCTGGACGATACCATCCGCTCTACGGCCCGGAACGCCGGCTATCTGGACCTCAAGATGGTTCCGGAGCGCCACAATGCGGTCAAGGTTCTGATCTTTTTCGACGTCGGTGGCTCCATGGACCCTCACATCCGGGTCTGCGAAGAGCTGTTCTCAGCGGCACGGCTTGAATTCAAGCACATGGAGTATTTCTACTTTCACAACTTCATTTACGAGAGTGTGTGGAAGAACAACATTCGCCGAATGAACGAAACCATCAGCACCTGGGACATTCTGCACAAGTACACGCCGGACTATAAGGTGATATTTGTCGGCGACGCGACCATGGCGCCCTATGAAATTTCCCACCCCGGTGGTTCGATCGAGCACTGGAACGAAGAAGCCGGTGCGACCTGGTTCCAGCGCATAACCGACCATTTCCGCAAAGTCGTGTGGCTGAATCCGTTGCCGGAAAGTTATTGGGGCAGTGGCGGGTCGCTGGGCATGACCCGTCAGCTCGTCAATGACCACATGTATCCGCTGACCATTGACGGGCTGGAGTCCGCGATGAAACAGCTCAGCAAATGAAAAAAAGCCGATGCGGTTGAGAGCATCGGCCAAAGCTCGGCATATTGAGCGGGGCGCCTCGGCCGGCGTTCCCGCACCAGATCCTCAGCAAACCCGGGGCCACTTCCTGAATTCCTTTCTAATTCAGCCTCCTGCCGCGCGGCTTTATGACACTCGGGAGGCCGGCTAGGGCGGTATGCCGGCAGCGTGTTAAATAAATCGACGCTGTGCGTGTTCGATTTGGTGACCTGCATACCGTTCTTGCTGGTAACCAAGTGTTACGCTTCCTTCCTGTGTGTTACAGAAGTTTGCCGGTGAGGCAGGAGGCTTATGTTCGGCTTATTCGGCTTAGAAATACAAAAACGGTGCCGGATGTTCACCAATCGCGTCATTCTGAGAGGGATCTTGGCACTGATGCTGGCACCGGGTACTGGCGCGGTTGCC
>JBPEXU010000088.1:0-1984 GCA_052031225.1 Marinobacter sp.
CGGCCCGCCAACCGCTGGCACCGGCTGGCACAGATCGACTGCGCGCTCCGGCTGACCCAGCAGAACGCCCGCAATGTGCGCCCGGCCTTTGACCAGCGCTTCGGGCACCTGCCCGAGGCAAAACAACGCCAGCTGTTCAGCCTGCTGCTGGTGCAGGCCTACCATGGCGGCGCGGCCCGGGTGGCGTCGCTGCTGACCGACGACGAGCTGTCCCGGCCCGCGGCCTACTTCGCCGACCATCATGCCCGCTTCAGCGCCGGCGACATTGCCTTTGGCCTGATTTTCCACAATCTGGGCCGGGACCGGTTCGGGCTGGCGTCGCTGTACTACGTGGCCGATGTCCAGCTGGCGACCGAAGCCCTGTGCCGCACCAGCCAGCTGAAAGACACGGAATTCTGCACATGGAACTGACGCTGTTACCCGATGCACTGACCGTCGGGGTCGCCGCTTTCCTGCTGGCCTGTTCGGCGCTGACCTCGATGATCACGGCAAGCCTGGGGGCGGGCGGTGGCGTGCTACTGCTGGTGCTGATGGCAAGCTGGCTGCCGCCGGCCGCGATTATCCCGGTGCACGGCATGATCCAACTGGGCTCCAACGCCGGTCGCATGACCCTGACCTGGCGCCACATCGACTGGCCAACCATCGCGGCATTCTTACCGGGGGTGCTGGCGGGGGCGGGGCTCGGTGCCTGGTTGCTGGTGGCGCTGCCGCCCGCCATCTGGCAGATCACCATCGCGCTGTTTGTGCTCTATCTGTGCTGGGGCCCGGCGCTGCCGAAAGCCGCGCTGGGGCCGGTCGGGGTCTTCCTGGCGTCCGGCCTGACCAGCTTTATCAGCCTGTTCGTGGGCGCCACCGGGCCGCTGGTCGCGGCGTTTATCAAACAGATACACGCGGAGCGGTTCCGGACCGTGGCCACCTTCGCCACCGCCATGACCCTGCAGCACGCCCCCAAAGCCCTGGTGTTCGGTGCCGCCGGCTTTGTCTTTACCGACTGGCTGCCGTTCATTCTGGCCATGATCGCGGCCGGCTTTGCCGGCACCTGGCTCGGTTTGCGCCTGCTGCACACCCTGAGCAACCGCGGCTTTCACCGGGTCTTCAATCTGGTCCTGACCGTGCTGGCGCTGCGCCTGCTCTGGCTGGCCGGTGACACCGCCGGATGGTGGACCTGACCGGACTAGTCGGTATCGGCAGCCGCGGACACCACCACCCGGTTCCGGCCCTGGGACTTGGCCAGGTAGCAGGCTTCATCGGCCCGGGCGATGACTTCCCGGGCGTCGCTGTCGTTCGAAGAGATCGCCGTCAGGCCGATGCTGGTGGTGACACCGTAGTGGCGACCTTCGTGCTCCAGGCGCACCGCCTCGACCGACTGACGGATGGCTTCCGCCAACTGCCGGGCCCGCTCCAGGCCACAGGCCGGCAGAAGGATGCCGAACTCGTCCCCGCCCAGCCGGGCGACGATGTCGGATTGCCGCACCGCCTCCCGGAACAGCGCCGCCAGGCGTCGCAGCAGGTCGTCGCCGAGCAGGTGACCGCCGCCGTCGTTGACCGGCTTGAAATGATCCAGATCGATCAGCATCAGCACCGAGGGGGCTTCGTGCGTGCCGGCTTCGGCCAGCAGCTTATCCATCGCGTCCCGAAAGCCACGCCGGTTGAGCAGGTGGGTCAGGCTGTCGTGCGTGGCCTCCCAGGACAGCCGCTGCTGCTGGCGTCGGCGTTCGCTATCGTCCCGCAGCACAAACACCATGCGTTCGTTCTCCATGCCCTGGCGGATGTGCAGCAGGGTGAGGTCAATGTCGAACTCCTCTCGCTGTTGATTGCGCAGCGTGCCGTACCGGTTGTCCAGGTCTTCACTGGCAAGGAATCGGTTATGCCCCCAGATCTCGCCGTCGATCTCAATCTGTACGCGATCAAAGAAATTCGCCGACTCCACGCCATCGTCGGTCCCGAGGAATTCGTGGGCAGCACCGTTGGCATAGCGGATGCG
>JBPEXU010000089.1:0-1944 GCA_052031225.1 Marinobacter sp.
CCATGAACACATACTCATCTCCGTCCGAATACGAAAAACTCGCCGGCCGGCGGGTAAGGTCCGCCAGATTGAGCATGTCAGAATCCTTGAAGGTCTGGTCCAGCTTCTGATTGGTCACCACGTCGTACATCCGCATGCGATACAGGCTGCCGCCAGCCCGGCCCTGGGGGACAGAGCGCTCGATGTCCTTGACGAAATACACACGGCCTTCGTACTCAACGGCCTGGTTCTTTTTGATCTCACTGGCTTTGGGCATGACTCACGATTCCGGTAAATGTGAAACAACGAGCGCCTGATATACCACGACTGTGACGAAGACGCGACTCCCCTTGATACCGGCCCAAGCGACGGCCGGAGGGCACCGCTTCAGTCTCCGGCGCCGGCGCGCTCAAGCTGCTTGCGGGTGGCCAGCCGCCCTTCCCTGCGGATCTGGGCATCCTGGAAGCGGCGCTTCTGCTCGTCGGTTTCCGGGATCACCGACGGCACCGCCACCGGCCGGTCGTTGTCATCCAGCGCCACGAAGGTAAAGAACGCCGAAAGAATGTGACGGGTTTCGCCGGTGTAGCTGTTCTCGGCTTCGACCCGGGCGCCGATTTCCATCGACGAACCCCAGCTCCGGTTCAGGGACAAACTGAACAACAAGGTGTCGTTGCCCTTGGCCGGCGCCCGGAAGTGAATGGAGTCGACCGCAGCGGTCACGCACACCCGCGCCGAATGGCGCTCGGCGACGACCAGCGCCAGGCGGTCGCACTTGGCCATGATCATGCCGCCGAACACCGTGTTGTGGGAATTCATATCGTTGGGGAACACCTTATAGACGTGCTTCTCAATGGCGGAGGCGGATACCGGTTTTGCGGGCTTGTCGGTCATGGTTCGGTGGATCTCCTTGTCGCGGGCCGTTGACGCTCACTATACCTGAGCCCTCCAGGAGCCGTGTAACGTTTCTCCGATTCCGGTGTCCAAAGCAGACACCCCCATCGGAGACACCAACCATGACCAGACTGCTATCCCTTGCTTTTGCCGTCCTGCTGTCGAGCGCGACGCTGGCGGCTGAACCGCCGGTCTACACCGGCCTGTTATCCAACACCGGCGCCGGCGGCTATGACGTGGTCGCCTACTTTGAACAGGGGCAGCCAGTTGAAGGCTCCTCGAAGTTCACCACGGAGTACCTGGGCGCCACCTGGCGCTTCGCCTCGGAAGCCCATCTGAAAGCGTTTGAAGCAGACCCACAGCGTTACGCACCCCAATACGGTGGCTACTGCGCCTGGGCTGCCAGCCAGGGCTACCTTGCCAAGGGCGATCCAAGGCACTGGACGGTGGTAAACGGCAGGCTGTTCCTCAACTACAACCAGGACATCCAGGACCGCTGGCTGGCCAACCGGGACAACTTTATCCAACAGGCCGATGCGAACTGGCCCAGCATTCTGGAGAACTGAGAAGTTGCCCACAGAATCTGTGGATAACTTTGTGAGCAACGGCAGGAAAGGCCGCGCGGAGCCAGATAAAACGGGCGTTTCAGAAATATGAAGCGAATTTGACCAGCTCCGCGCGCCGTCCGCCTGTCCCCAGAGTTACCTGCCGTAACATGCCAACAAAGAACATTAAGTTCTGGTACAGGCACGCGACAGACGGCCCATAGATCCCCCCCTATTATTTTTAGTCCAGCCCTCTGCCTGAGTGGTTTGTTGTCCATTGGCCCAGTCAAACCGCCATGAGGGCACCCCATTCACTAAATACAAGAGGTGACCATCAATGATCACAACCGCCAGAAACCTGTGTCGGGGAGGACTTCTTGCAGCAGGGACCATTATGCTGGTGGCTTGCGGAGGCTCCGGCTCAGGGAGCGGCTCCGTGACCGCAGGGGGCGATGGCGGGGTCCAGTACACAGGCCCCGGCTCCAAGTGGGACGTAACGCTCGAAACCAATGGCAGCTTCCAGATTACC
>JBPEXU010000009.1:0-4151 GCA_052031225.1 Marinobacter sp.
GATGGCCATTGTCCTTATGGACCACTACCTCCGCCATCGCGGTCAGAATGGGGACGTATCGGTGAACACCCCGGTTCTCGGTCAGCTCTGACCGGGAACCGCCGAAGCCGGATACAGGAGAGCGTTTATTTACTGGCGCCTGTCGAACCTCTATTTCTGGTTTTTCGCCCTATTGGGCGGGCTCCTTCCGTATTGGTCCCTCTACCTCGAGGATCGGGGCTTTTCCTACCTTCAGATTGCCGCCCTGATGGCAACCATCCAACTTACGAAAATCGTCGCCCCAAGCCTTTGGGGCTGGTTGGGTGATCGCAGCGGTCGGCGGGTTGCCCTGGTTCGATTGGGGGCCATCGTCGGCTCCCTGTGTTTCGCCGGCGTGTTTCTGGAGCCTGGTTTCTGGGGCCTGCTGGCGATCATGCTGGCGTTCACGTTTTTCTGGAACGCCATTCTCCCGCTTTACGAAGTGATTACGCTCCGCACACTCGGTGCCCAGAAACACAAGTATGGCAAGGTCCGGCTCTGGGGCTCGGTCGGCTTTATCGGTGCGGTGGCGGCGGTTGGTGCCATCCTGGAAGGCGTTCCGGTGTCCGGGCTGCCGTGGATCTTGCTGCCGGTGTTCGCCGGCATCGCCATATCGGCCTTTCTGGTGCCGGCGGAGCGGGGCGCACGTCGGGCGGCGCCTCCGAAGGGCAGCCTGCGGCGGATTGTCAGCCAGCCGGCGGTGATTGCGTTTTTTCTGATGAATTTTCTGCTGCAGGTGGCGCATGGGCCTTACTACACCTTTTTCAGCATCCACCTGGAGCAGCATGGCTATGGCAAACTCCCCATCGGGTTGCTGTGGTCTCTGGGGGTGTTGGCGGAAATTCTGCTGTTCCTGGCGATGCATCGGTTGCTGCGTCGTTTTTCGGTGCGCCAGATTGCCATTTGCGCCCTGGCGCTGACCCTTGTGCGCTGGTTGCTGATTGCCGGGCTCACCGATAGCACGCCGGTGCTGGTGTTTGCCCAGTTACTTCATGCTGCCTCGTACGGCGCGTTGCACGCGGTATCGGTGCAATACATTCACGGTTTCTTCGGCAGGCATCATCACGGTCAGGGCCAGGCGCTTTACAGCGGTCTGACCTTTGGTGCCGGTGGCGCAGTGGGTGCCTGGTGCTCGGGCTTAATCGTCGATGGTGCCGGTACCGGCGCGGCGTTTGTTGGTGCTGCCGGGGTCATGGCAGTGGCGATCATGGTGGCCTGGTGGGGGTTGCGGCCGCCGCCTGACGGTCACCCGGCGCCGGAATGAGGCCGGGACTGTTCGATGTCGCGGACAATTTCGAGCAGGGCCCGGGCCGCGTGGCCCAGTTCTCGACCGCTCAGCCCGATCGCGCCCAGAATCCGGGTCACCGATTGCCCGAGTTCCAGCTCCGTCAACCCCTCATCGATCATGCTGCGTGGCAGGACGCTCCAGCCCAGCCCGACCTGCGTCATCATTTTCAGGGTTTCCAGATAGTTCGTTGGCATCTGCGGGTTCAGCGGGAGATTGGCGTCCAGAAACAACCGGCTAACCAGCCGGTAGGTGAAGGTGCTGGTCTCGGGTAACAGGGCCGGGTGTTGGGCAAGATCCGCCAGGGACGGGTGTCGGATGTGCGCCAGTGGATGTCCGCTGCCAACGACAAAGGCCATCGGGTCCTGCCACTGTTCGAAGACCCGAAAGCCGGCATCCATGCTGTCGCTGAGGGTGACAAACGCCAGCTCGGCATTGCGCTTACGCATGTGCTGAAAGGCGGCGTCCGACTCCATGAATTGGATGTTGAACGTCACCTGGGGGAAACGGCTTGAGAACCGGCGAAGCCAGCGGGGCAAGTGGTGCAGTCCGATGTGGTGGCTGGCAATGATCGGCAGCTCGCCCTCAATCGCCGTTGAGTCGGGGGCCAGCGCTATCCGGGCGTTGTGAATCTCATCGAGGATTTTTCGGGCGTGTGGCAGCAAGCGCCGGCCCGCCTCGGTCAGCCGGACGTCACGTTGGCGGCGCTCGACCAGGCGAGCGCCAATCTGCTGTTCCAGAGCGGCAAGGCGTTTACTGACCGCTGGCTGGGTCAGATGAAGCGTTTCGGCCGCGGCGGAGAAGGAGCCCTGGTCGACGATGGCAAGAAACGCCTGCAGCGAGTGTGAATCCACGGTTCGTATCTCCGGTACCACTGACGTTTGGCCAACCTTAGTCTATGCCAAAGTGGAATGCAAAAGATGAAAAAGATGAATTGGAGTTATTGTTTGATGGGTAGTAGCATGGCTTTTGAATCAGACACACCTTAATCCCCCGGAAAACGAGAGAGAACCATGGCGGGCAAGACGTTATACGACAAACTCTGGGACGACCACCTGGTCAAGCAGCGGGACGACGGTTCCGCCTTGATCTACATCGATCGCCAACTGCTGCACGAGGTGACATCGCCACAGGCCTTCGAAGGCTTGCGTTTGGCCGGTCGTCAGCCCTGGCGGGTGGATGCGAACATCGCCACGCCGGATCACAACGTTCCCACCACCGACCGGGACAAGGGGATTGATGGCATTGTTGATCCGGTATCGCGAACCCAGGTGGAAACGCTCGACCGCAACTGCGACGAGTTCGGAATCCTCGAATTCAAGATCAAGGATCAGCGTCAGGGCATTGTGCACGTGATCGGGCCGGAGCAGGGCGCGACTCTGCCAGGCATGAGCATCGTTTGTGGCGATTCCCACACCTCAACCCACGGCGCCTTTGGTTGTCTGGCGCATGGCATTGGTACGTCGGAAGTCGAGCACGTGCTGGCTACCCAATGTCTGGTGCAGAAGAAAATGAAAAACATGCTGGTGCGCGTAAACGGCCAACTCGGCCCAGGCGTGACCGGCAAAGACGTGGTGCTGGCGATTATCGGTAAGATCGGCACCGCCGGTGGTACCGGATACGCCATCGAATTTGGCGGCGATGCGATTCGCAGCCTGAGCATGGAAGGTCGCATGACCATCTGCAACATGGCCATCGAAGCCGGCGCACGGGTAGGTATGGTGGCGGTTGACGACACCACCATCGACTACGTCAAAGGGCGCCCGTTTGCACCGAAAGGTGAGCTGTGGGATCAGGCGGTCGCTTACTGGCGCACGCTGCACAGCGACCCGGACGCGGTGTTCGACAAGGTGGTGGAGCTGGATGGCGCCAGCATCAAGCCCCAGGTGAGCTGGGGAACATCGCCGGAAATGGTCACCGATGTCGACGGTCAGGTGCCCGATCCTGAGCAGGAGCCGGATCCGATCAAGCGCGAGGGCATTGTCCGGGCCTTGAAATATATGGGCCTGAAACCAAACCAGAAGATCACCGACATCCGTCTGGATCGGGTATTTATTGGTTCATGCACCAACAGCCGTATCGAGGATCTGCGCGAAGCCGCGGCGGTTGTGAAGGGGCGCAAAGTGGCGCCAGGGCTGAAGCAGGCCATGGTCGTTCCGGGCTCCGGCCTGGTCAAGGCTCAGGCTGAGAAAGAGGGGCTCGACAAAATCTTTATCGAGGCAGGCCTTGAGTGGCGCGACCCGGGGTGTTCCATGTGCCTGGCGATGAACGCCGATAAGCTCGGCCAGGGCGAGCATTGTGCCTCGACTTCCAACCGCAACTTCGAAGGGCGTCAGGGTTTTGGTGGTCGCACCCACCTGGTCAGCCCGGCGATGGCCGCCGCTGCTGCGGTCAGCGGCCATTTTGTCGATGTCCGTGAACTGATGAACTGAGCCACAGGAGAGAGACCATGCGCGCATTTACGCAACACACGGGTATCGTTGCCCCCATGGACCGTTCCAATGTGGACACGGACATGATCATTCCCAAGCAGTTTCTCAAATCCATCAAGCGGACGGGGTTTGGCCCCAACCTGTTTGACGAGCTGCGTTACCTCGATGAGGGCAAGCCGGACCAGGACTGTTCTCAGCGCCCGATCAATCCGGATTTCGTGCTCAACCAGCCGCGCTATAAAAACGCCAGCGTTCTTCTGGCGCGTCGTAATTTCGGCTGCGGTTCCAGTCGCGAACATGCCCCCTGGGCGCTGGACGACTATGGCTTCCGGGTCATCATTGCCCCGAGTTTCGCCGATATCTTCTACAACAACTGCTTTAAGAATGGCTTGCTACCCATTGTTTTGGAAGAAGAT
>JBPEXU010000090.1:0-8218 GCA_052031225.1 Marinobacter sp.
TTCGCCCCCTTCAGCCCCGCGATCTCGACGATCTGTACGCCATGGCCCAGAACGCCGGCAAGGGCCTGACCACCCTGCCGGCGGACCGGGCCCTGCTGCAGCGCAAAATCGATCTGGCGCAGGACACCTTCAGTCAGCGCTGTGCGCCCGAAGCTGGATTGTACCTGTTTGCCCTTGAAGACACCGATCGCAAACGCACGGTCGGTATCAGTGGTATCCAGGCCCGGGTAGGGCTGGATGAGGTGTTCTACAACTACCGGCTGAGCGTCACCGTCAATGCCTCGCGGGAGCTGGGGGTTCATGTTCAGACGCCCACTCTGCATCTGTCCAACGACATGACCGACACCAGCGAAATCTGCTCGCTGCTGCTGTCGGACGATTACCAGGGGGGCGGCAACGGGCTGCTGCTGTCCCGCTGCCGGTTCATGTACCTGGACGAGTTCCGCAGCCATTTCTCGGACAAGGTCTTTGCCGAGATGCGTGGGGTCTCCGACGCGCAGGGCCGGAGCCCGCTGTGGGATGCGCTGGGCAGCCAGTTTTTCGATATGGAATTCAGCAAGGCCGACACGCTGTCCGGTCTGGGCAACAAGTCGTTTATCGCCGAGTTGATGCCGAAGTATCCGATCTACGTCTCGATGCTGCCGGAGGCGGCGCAGGCGGTTATCGGCCAGGTCCATGACAACACGGTGCCCGCTCTGAAAATGCTGCAGTCCGAAGGTTTCAACTTCAACGGTCTGGTGGATATTTTCGACGGTGGCCCGGTGGTTGAGGCGTTTCTCAAAGACATCCGCACGGTTCGCGAGAGCGTGACCCGCTATGTCATGGTGACCCGGACCCCGCTTGACCCGGACGTGCCCGCGTCCGAGCGGGTGATGGTCGCCAACCGGTCGTTCCGCGATTTCCGGGTGACGACGCTGCCGGCCAGCTGTGTCGGGCCTGAGACGGTGAGTATGCCGCCGGAGGTGGCGGACACGCTGCTGCTGCAATCGGGCGATTCGGTCCGGCTCGCGCCCTTGAAAGCCGGCGCCCTGTGGCCCATTCACCCCTACAAGGCCCACGAAAAAAATAGCGGGCGCGGAAGCTAACCATTCACGTTTGCCGTCGCAGCGCAGAGGCGGCAGCAACATTCAAGGATAACGTTGTACCGGGAGGTGCAGGAACATGGCAGATCTGTCAGGCGCACTATACATTGATGGTCTGTGGCTTCAGGGCCATGGTGACCTGTTTGAATCGGTTCAGCCGGTCACCGGCGAAACCGTTTGGGAAGGCTGCGGCGCCAGCCTGGAAGATGTGGATGCGGCGGTGCGGGAAGCCCGCAAGGCGTTTCTGCCCTGGAGTCGCAAGAGCTTTGCCGAGCGCCAGGCGGTGGTCGAGGCGTTCCGGGACCAGCTGGAGGCGAACAAGGAAGCGCTGGCGCACCAGATCGGCCTGGAGACCGGCAAGCCGCTGTGGGAGTCCCGGACCGAAGTGGCGGCCATGATCGGCAAGATCGCGATTTCCATCAAGGCCTACAACGACCGGACCGGACACACCGAGTCCGAGGTTGCCGGCGGTCGGGCGGTGCTTCGTCACCGGCCCCACGGCGTGGTGGCGGTGTTCGGGCCCTACAATTTCCCGGGCCATTTGCCCAACGGACACATTGTGCCGGCCCTGCTGGCCGGTAACACGGTGGTGTTCAAACCCAGCGAACTGACGCCCGGGGTGGCCGAGCTGACGGTCCGGCTCTGGCACAAAGCCGGCTTGCCCGATGGCGTGATCAACCTGGTGCAGGGGGCCTCGGACACCGGCAAGTGCCTGGCCAGCCACCCCTTGATCGACGGCCTGTTCTTTACCGGCAGCTCCACCGTCGGGCATCTGCTGCACCAGCAGTTTGGCGGCCACCCGGAAAAAATTCTGGCGCTGGAGATGGGCGGCAACAACCCGCTGATCGTTCAGGGGGTGTCGGACATCGACGGGGCCGTGCACCACACCATTCAGTCGGCGTTCCTGTCGGCCGGGCAGCGGTGCACCTGTGCCCGCCGGCTGATGGTGCCCAAGGGTAAAAAAGGCGACGAATT
The DNA here is from genome assembly GCA_052031225.1 of Marinobacter sp. Classification (GTDB taxonomy): domain Bacteria; phylum Pseudomonadota; class Gammaproteobacteria; order Pseudomonadales; family Oleiphilaceae; genus Marinobacter. The sequence continues at coordinate 2,058 of JBPEXU010000090.1, forward strand.
CCTCGACCGCCTGGTGGCCGTGGCCAGCCGTATCCAGGTCGGCGAGTTCGATGCCGATCCGCAGCCGTTCATGGGCTCGGTGATTTCGCCGGAAGCCGCGGAGCGCTTGCTGGCGGCCCAGACCGGGATGCTGGAGCAGGGCGCCACGTCGCTGCTGGAGATGACATCGCTGAAACCGGGCACCGGCCTGCTGTCGCCCGGCATTGTCGACGCCACCGGTCTGCAGCTGCCGGATGAAGAGTTTTTCGGCCCACTGCTGACGGTGTACCGCTACAAGGGCTTCGACGAGGCGCTGGAACTGGCCAACAACACCCGCTACGGCCTGTCGGCCGGGCTGCTGTCGGACGACCGGAAACTCTATGACCGCCTGGTGGAAGAGGTCCGGGCCGGCATCGTCAACTGGAACCGGCCGTTGACCGGCGCCAGCAGTGCGGCGCCGTTCGGCGGGGTTGGAGCCAGCGGCAACCATCGCCCCAGTGCTTATTACGCGGCCGATTACTGTGCCTGGCCGATGGCGTCGCTGGAATCGAGCAAAAGCGAAGTGCCGGAGAGCCTGGCCCCCGGCCTGACCTTTGACTGAGGTAACGAACCATGACCAAGCACGCGGTTGAAGCGAACTTCGACGGCCTGGTGGGGCCGACCCACAACTACGCCGGCCTGTCCTGGGGCAACGTGGCGTCGAAGTCCAATGTGCGTTCGGTGTCCAACCCCAAAGAGGCGGCGTTGCAGGGGCTGGCGAAAATGAAACGGCTGGCGGACCGGGGCTATGTCCAGGGCATCCTGCCGCCCCATGAGCGGCCCCACATCCCAACCCTGCGTGAGCTGGGCTTCACCGGCTCGGACGCCGATATCCTGGCCAAAGCGGCCAAAGACGCGCCGTCGATCCTGGCGGCGGTGTCCTCGGCGTCGTGCATGTGGACCGCGAACGCCGCCACGGTCTCGCCGAGCGCCGATACCGCCGACCACCGGGTCCACTTTACCCCGGCCAACCTGAGCGCCAAGTTTCATCGCTCCATCGAGCATCCGGTCACCGGTCGGGCGCTGAAGGCGATCTTTGCCGATGAACGCTATTTCGCTCACCATCCGGCGCTGCCGTCGGTCAGCCAGTTCGGCGATGAGGGCGCGGCCAACCACACCCGCCTGTGCCGCGAGTACGGTGAGCCGGGGGTGGAACTGTTCGTCTACGGCCGCATCGCGTTCAACGATCAGGCTCCGGCGCCCCGCAAGTTTCCCGCCCGCCAGACCCTGGAGGCGTCCCAGGCGATTGCCCGCTTGCACGGCCTGAGTGACCGGCACGTGGTGTTCGCCCAGCAGAACCCGGCGGCCATCGACGCCGGGGTGTTCCACAACGATGTGATCGCGGTGGGCAATGGCAACACCCTGTTCTACCACGAGCAGGCGTTTCTGGATGAGGCTCAGGTGCTGGCGGATATCCGCAGCCGCCTGACCGGCACCGAACTGCAGGCGATCCGGGTCAGCACTGCGGACGTGCCCATTGAGGACGCGGTGGCCTCTTACCTGTTCAACAGCCAGTTGCTCAATACTCCCGACGGCATGTTGCTGGCGGTGCCGGGGGAATGCCGGGAGGTGGCCTCGGTCAGTGACTATCTGGACCGCTTGGTGGCCTCGGGAGGCCCGATCAGCGCCGTCGAGGTGTTCGACGTCAAACAGTCGATGCGCAACGGCGGTGGCCCGGCCTGCCTGCGCCTGCGGGTGGTGCTCTCGGACGACGAGCTGCGCGCGGTCAATCCGGGCGTGCTGCTGGACGATGCGCTGTACCAGCGGCTAACCACCTGGGTCGAGGCGCACTATCGGGACAAGCTGACTCAGGACGACCTGGCGGACCCGATGCTGTTGGAGGAAGTGCGCAAGGCACTGGATGAGCTGACCGGCATCCTCGGCCTGGGATCGATTTACGACTTCCAGCGCTGACCGGTCTCAGGCGCTGATCGACGAGGTCAGCATATCCATGGTGTGCCGGATCAGGGCGTCGGCGGGGAAGGACTCTGAGCCCTCCGCCGACTCCGACTGGCACAGCAGAATGACGCCATGCAGGGCGCCGCGAAGGTAGAGCGCGGTCTGTACCGGGTCCTGAATCCGGTCCCGGCTCATACTGCCGTCGCTCAGACCCTGCTGAATGGCGCCCACCATCAAATCCATCAGCGCGGCTTTCGAGCAGAGCATCTCCCGGGCCTGGCATTCGTCGGCTTCCGCCATCGCGGTGCTGGCTTTGGTCAGCGCGGAAAAGTAATCCGGCTGGTCGAGATAGAAACGATAGTAGGCCTCGCCCATGGCCCGGACCTGTTCCAGGCCGCTGTACCGGGTATTCCGGGCCTCCTGGAAGCGACTCACCAGGCTGTTGCCGGCACGCAACATAATGCCGCGCTGAATGGCCGCCTTGTCTTTGAAGTAAACATAAAGCAAGGCCCGGCTCAGACTGGCCCGGCGCGCAATGTCGTCCATCGAAGAACGATCATAGCCTTTCTCGGAAAATACCCGCTCAGCGGCGTCCAGTATGGCGTCGTAGCGGGCCTGTTTTTCTCGTTCGCGTCGGGACTTCAGCGGTTCGCTCATGGGTACATCCGGTTGGAAACTCTGTGTGCCAATAATAGCTGAGATCGGATGAAACCTGATTATTGACAAAATGTCAAAAAGTGACATGATGTCGAAATCGTGTCGGTCGCAACGACTGGCCCCCCGTTCCATTGGTCAAACCCAGAGCAAAGGACCTCCTATGAACCCCCGTCGACTCTCCGCTGCTCTTCCTCTGCTTGTGTTTTCGTTGTTGTTGGCCGGCTGCCGGGCCGGAGATGTTACCCCCGAACCGGCCGCCAGGGCGGTATCGGTCCGGGTTGCCGAAGTGGCCGGTGGTCAGGCCGAAGGCGTGCCGTTGCGGTTTTCCGGCATCGTCCGGGCCGCGCAACGGGCGACCCTGACCTTTCAGGTCAGCGGCACCCTGCGTGAGCGTGCCGTGGAGCTGGGCCAGAAAGTTCGGGCCGGCGAGGTGTTGGCCCGGGTGTACAACCCGGCGCTGGAGCCGGCCCGGGATTCGGCCAATGCCCGGTTGCAAGAGCTGGTGACCCAGTACGAACAGGCCAAGCGGGAATGGGAACGCGCCAGTCGTCTGCATCAGCGCGGTGTCGTATCGGAGCAGAGCCTGGAGCAGATAGCGGCCCGCCGCGATGCGCTCAAGGCCAGTGTTGCCACCGCCAAAGCGGCGGTCGCGGAGGCCTCTCACCTGCTGGCAGAAAGCACCCTGCGGGCCCCGTTTGACGGCCGGGTGGAAGCGTTGATGGTGGAAGAGGACGAATTCGTGGCCGCCGGCCAGCCGGTGATGCGGTTGTCGTCGCCCAACGGCCGCGAGGTGGAAGTCCGGGTCCCGGCCTATTTGCTCGATCACGTCCAGCTGGGGCAGCCGCTGCCGGTGTGGCTGGTGCAGGATCGCAGCCTGCCGGCGGTCACCGGTCAGGTGGTGGAAATCGCCCAGGCCGGGGCGGTGCGCGGTGAGCTGCATCCGGTCCTGGTCAGTCTGCCCCAGGATTCGCTGCGGCCCGGCCAGCCGGTGGAAGTGGGCATTACCCCGGTGCGGATGACCTCGATGACCGTCCCCCTGCTGTCGGTGCTCCGGGATGCCGAAGGCACCAGTGTGTTCCGGGTGCGCGAGCAGACCGCCCGACGGGTGCCGGTTGAGGTCCAGCACATTGTCGGTGACCGGGTGGCGATCCGTTCCGAGGCACTTCAGCCGGGCGACCAGGTGGTGTACGCCGGCCTGACCCGGCTCGCCGACGGTGATGCCGTGGAGGTGCGCTGATGACCCGCCGCCTGCTGAATTGTCAGCGCCTGCTCGGCATGGTGGTGACCATGCTGTGTCTGCTGGGCATTGCCGCTTACGCCACCATGCCCCGGCAGGAAGACCCCAGCTTTCCCTACCGCGCCGGGATGATCACCGTCAGCTACCCCGGTGCCAGCGCCGATGCCGTGGAGCGCTTGGTGCTGCGGCCTCTGGCGGATGAGTTGCGGCAGGTGGAAGAGGTGGATGTGTCTCAGGGTACCGCCCGGACCGGCGTGGCTCTGGTTCGGCTGCGCCTGAACGACACCATTTACGATACGGACTCGGCCTGGGACCGGGTCCGTCAGGCCATGGAGCGCGCCCGTCAGGATTTCCCCGACGACGTCGGCGCGATGACCCTGGATGACCGGCTGATCGACATCCCGGCCATTGTGCTGGCGGTGGCGGGATCGCCCTCGGTGACCGAACTGAGCAAAGTTGCCGAGCGCCTGAAAGACAACCTCGCGGACATACCCGGGATTTCGCGCATCGAGCTTGAGGGCGACGCCGACGAGCAGATTACCCTGGCCCTGGACGATGCCGCCATGTACCGGCTCGGGATCTCGCCGTCGCGGGTGATGGACACCCTGGCCCGGCGGAACCAGACCATCCCCGGCGGCTTTGTGGTGGTCGACGGTCGCCGGTTGTCGGTTCTGCCGAACAGCGAATTTGCCGATCTGGACGCCATCCGCGCCACGCCGATCGAGCTGCCGGACGGCTCCCAGGTGCCGCTCGCGGCGGCGGCCGATATCTGGCGGGGGCCGGTGGAGCCGCGCCAGCCGGAAACCTGGTTCGATGGCGAGCGGGTAGTGCTGGTGTCGATCATCATGGAAGAGGGCAGCACCGACGCCATTCGCTTTGGCGAGCGGGTCCGGGAACGGATCGAGCTGGTTCGCCCCGAGTTCGAGCCGTTCGAGATCCGGGAAATGTTTTTCCAGCCGGACAAGGTGCAGGAGCGGCTGGACAACCTGGCCCTGAGCCTGGTGATGTCGGTACTGATCATTGTTGCCGTGGTGTTCACCGGCATGGGCATTCGCATGGGGTTGTTGGTGGCCTCGATTCTGCCGATGGTGGCGCTGATCAGTGTGGGCCTCTACGACCTGGGGGGCGGGGTGCTGCATCAGGTCGCGGTGATCGGCATGGTGATTTCGCTGGGCATCCTGATCGACAATGCGATTGTCATTGTCGAGAACATCCAGGGCCACCTCGACAACGGCATGCGCCGGCTCGACGCGCTGCGCCGGGCGGTGGCTGAACTGGCCGGTCCCTTGGGCGCGTCCACCGGCACCACCCTGGCGGCGTTCGCGCCCTTGTTATTGTCCAAGGGTGGAACGGCAGACTTTACCCGGGGCGTGCCGGTAATGATCATGCTGACCCTGTCGGTCAGCTACCTGTTGGCGATTTCTGCGGTGCCTTTGCTGGCGGCCCGCTTTCTGAAACCCCGGCGTCGTCAGGGGCGCGACCGGCTGATCGGTTTGGCCCAAACCCTGGGCGATCTGGTGGCCCGCCACCCGCGTCGGCTGATCGGGGTTGGCGTGTTGCTGGTTGGATTTGGTCTGGGGCTGGCGCCGTTGACTGCCCAGCAGTTTTTCCCCAACGCCGACCGGCCTCGGGTGATTGTGGAGATCCACATGCCCGAAGGCACCGATCAGGCCCGCACGGCGCAGGCCGCTGCGACCCTGGAGCAGGCCATCCGCACCCAGCCGGACGCCCTGGAAATCCACCGTTTCGTTGGCTTTACCGGGCCGAGTTTCTATTACAACCTCCAGCGCGCGCCCCAATCCCCGAACCGGGCGCGTCTGGTCATCCGGACGCCGACCCTGGCCGATACCACCGAGATGGTGCGCTGGGTCCGGGCTTACGTCAGTGAGCGGATGCCGGAACTGGATGTGACGGTGGGCATTCTGGGTCAGGGGCCGCCCCGGACCGCACCGGTTGAGGTGCGGGTCTACCACGCCGATGACGCCACCCGAACCCGCGCCGTTGAACAGGTCTTCGCCGCGTTGCGAGCGGTGCCGGGCACCGTGGATGTGCGTCACGATCTGGACTTCGGCGTGCCCAGCATCGCCATCCATGTCGACGACGCCAGTGCCGCCCGCTATGGCCTGACCCGGTCCGACGTCGCTCGCAGCCTCTATGGCCAGAGCTTTGGGGTGACCGCCGAGCGCTACCGCCAGGAAGACGATCCGATCCCGCTGGTACTCAGATCCCGTGAGGGAACCGGTTTGTCGTTGTCCCGCCTGCTGTCGGTCAACATCTACAACGACCGGGGCGATGCCGTGCCGCTGACCGCCGTGGCCACGGCTGAAACCCGTTGGGAGCCGGCGGCGCG
>JBPEXU010000091.1:0-9391 GCA_052031225.1 Marinobacter sp.
ACCCGATAGGGCAACTCCAGCAGCTGCAGGACCCGTTCCGCATGTCCGGTCAAGGCTTCAAGCGCGTCGTCGGATTCGTCCGGGCGCACTACGTGTACCAGTTCAACCTTGTCAAACTGATGCTGGCGAATCATGCCCCGGGTGTCGCGGCCATAAGAGCCGGCTTCGCTGCGGAAGCACGGGGTGTGGCAGACCAGCCGCAGCGGCAATTCGCTGGCATCCAGAATGGTGTCAGAGACCAGGTTGGTGGCCGGCACCTCTGCGGTGGGAATCAGATACAGCGGCTGCTCGCCTTCGGTTTTGAACAGATCTTCCTCAAATTTGGGCAGCTGGCCGGTACCGTACAACGTTTGCGCGTTCACCAGATACGGCACATAGGCCTCGGTGTAGCCATGCTCGGAGGTGTGCAGGTCCAGCATGAACTGGGCAAGCGCCCGATGCAGCCGCGCCAGGGGCCCGCGCATCACGGCAAACCGGGAATGCGCCAACCGGGAGGCCGTTTCAAAATCCAGTCCGCCGAGCTGCTCCCCCAGGGTCACGTGGTCCTTCGGCTCAAACGCAAAGTCGGTGGGCTCGCCCCAGCGGCGGATCTCGACATTGTCGTCTTCGCTGTCACCGGTGGGCACATCCTCATCCGGAAGATTCGGAATGCCGGCCAGGAACGCGTTCAGTTCTTCCTGCAGCTCGCGCAGCTCATCTTCCGCCTCAGAACGCTGTTTCTTCAGGCTTTCCACTTCTTCCAGCAACGGCCGGATGTCTTCCCCGGCTGCCTTGGCCTTACCGATGGACTTTGACCGCTTGTTCTGCTCGCTCTGCAAGGTTTCGGTGCGTACCTGGATCGCCCGGCGGCGCTCTTCGAGCTGCTCGAAGGTGGCGACATCGAACTCAAAATTCTTGATGGCAAGCCGGCGGGCAATCTCTTCGGTTTGTGTACGGACGCGTTTGGGATCGAGCATGGTAGTCCTGATTCTTCCGGTTAGCGTGTTGGATTGAGTGACCCGCCATTATACCCGGGCGGCGGCGTCTGAACACCGCCGGCGCGGTCAGGAATAGCGCTTGAGTTCGCTTTTGGCGTTGAGGTCGTCGAGGCGCTGGCGTTTTTCCGCCAGCTTGATTTCCAGCCCGCGCGGAACCGGCTGGTAATACCGGCGGGTGTGGATGGGCTCTGGCAGGTAGGATTCACCGGCGGCAAACGCATCCGGTTCATCGTGGGCGTAGCGGTATTCCTTGCCGTGCCCCATCGATTTGAGCAGCTTGGTGGGCGCGTTGCGAAGATGCACCGGCACCTCGTAATCCGGGTCCTGACGGATATCCGCCAGGCAGCGGTTGAACGCGTTGTACACCGCGTTACTCTTCGGTGCCAGCGCCAGGTAGGTCACCGCCTGGGCCAGGGCCAGTTCACCTTCGGGCGAGCCGAGGCGCTCCTGCGCATCCCAAGCGTCCAGCGAGATCCGGAGCGCTCTGGGATCGGCGTTGCCGATATCTTCGCTGGCGATTCGCACCAGCCGGCGGGCGACGTACAAGGGATCACAACCGCCGTCCAGCATCCGACACAACCAATAAAGCGCACCGTCCGGGTCTGAGCCCCGCACCGATTTGTGCAGCGCCGAGATCTGGTCATAGAACACGTCACCGCCCTTGTCGAAGCGCCGCAGGCTGGTCTGCATGACCTGCTCCAGAACGGCTTCGGTCACCGTCTCCCGGCCATCCTCCCCCGGTTCGGCCAGATCCGCGGCGACTTCGAGAATGTTCAGGGCCCGGCGGGCGTCACCACCCGACGCGGCCGCGATAAGTTCCCGCACCCTGTCCGGTACCGTCAACCGGCCACCGAACCCCTGTTCTGAATTCAGTGCCCGTTCCAGCAGCGCGAGAATATCGGGCTCCTCCAGGTTTTTCAGTACGTACACCCGGGTCCGGGACAGCAACGCGCTGTTCAGCTCAAAAGAAGGGTTTTCGGTGGTTGCACCGACGAAAATGAAGGTGCCATCTTCAATGTGGGGTAAAAAGGCGTCCTGCTGGCTCTTGTTGAACCGGTGCACCTCGTCCACAAACAGCAAGGTGTCGCGACCTTCAGCCTGCTTGCGCTGGCGCGCCCGCTCCACCACGGCCCGAATGTCTTTGACGCCGCTGAGCACCGCAGACACGGTCTCAAAACTCAGGTCGCCCACGTTCGCCAGCAACTGGGCAAAGGTGGTTTTACCAACTCCGGGTGGCCCCCAGAGGATCATGGAATGAAGCTGCCCCTGCTCGACGGCGCGGCGCAGCGGTTTACCCGGCCCGACGAGATGAGCCTGGCCGACGTAATCGCTGAGCGAGGCAGGCCGCATCCGCGCGGCGAGGGGCTGGAACCCCTTCGGGTCCTCAAACAGGCTGTCCTGCATCAGGCACCGTCCCGGATGATGTCGACACCCTCCGGATAGTCCAGCACGAAGACACCGGCATCGACCGGTTCATTGAGGCGGATGTTATCGAAGCTCAGAATGCTCAGCTGGGACAGCGAATCCCGCATACGCATCTCCTGCAGTTCGCCTTGGTAAAAGGTCAGCCGCAAGGAGGTAAAAAGCGAATCGGCGCTGCGTGGCTCAAGGGTGAACTCCCGGGTGTTTTCCCCCATGGATCGCTCGGACACCCGGTAACTTTCCTCCAGGTTGTCGACTTCCCCGCTGAGCAACAGCGCCGGTGTGCTTTGTACCCGCTCGTCCAAGCGGTGAATCGTAACCTGTTCCAGATCCGGGTCGTAGACTTCCACCTGCTCACCGTTGCTGACGATCAGTTGGGCCAGGGGCGCGGTGGTTTCCCAGTAAAACAGGCCCGGCCGCTTCGCTTTGAGCGAGCCCCGGGTCTCCTGAACCCGGTTACCGGTTTCGTTGACCACGATCTGAATGAACTCGGCCTGATAGGATTCGTAGCTCTTCAGCAATTCGGACAGCGCCTCAGCGGCACCCGATTCACCGGCCTGGGCCGGGCCGGCGACGCCAGCGAGCAGAAAGGAAAAAACGACGGTCAACTGCTTCCAGCAACGAAACGTCTTCATAACATCAGACTCCTAATCGCGTGGTGGCGGTGGTGCCAGCACTTCCCGGGCGCCGTTATGGCCGGCCGGGCTGACGACCCCGGAGGCCTCCATGGCTTCAACCAAGTTGGCCGCCCGGTTATAGCCGATCTTGAACTTGCGCTGGACCGAGGATATGGATACCCGGCGGCCTTCCGTGACGAACGCGACCGCCTCGTCGTACAGTGGGTCGGATTCGTTATCACCACCGCCTTCCGACAGGGTTGGAACACCGGGCAGACTCTCACCTTCGGCTCCGTTGAGCACATCGTCAACGTACACGGGTTCGCCCCGGGCCTTCCAGGCACTCACCACCCGGTGCACTTCGTCGTCGTCGACGAACGCGCCGTGTACCCGCACCGGCAGGCCCGATCCCGGCGGCAGGTACAGCATGTCACCGTGCCCGAGCAACTGTTCCGCCCCGCCCTGGTCAAGAACCGTGCGCGAATCGATTTTGGAGGACACCTGGAACGACATCCGGGTCGGGATGTTGGCTTTGATCAAACCGGTGATCACGTCCACCGATGGTCGCTGTGTCGCAAGAATGAGGTGAATACCGGCCGCCCGAGCCTTTTGGGCGATCCGGGCAATCAGCTCTTCCACCTTCTTGCCGACAATCATCATCATGTCGGCGAATTCGTCGATGACCACCACGATGAACGGCAGGGTTTCGAGTTCCGGACGTTCTTGTTCATCGTTGTTCAGGTATTCATCGGGCTGCCAGAGGGGGTCCAGCAGCGGCTCGCCGGCACTGCGCGCTTCCTTCACCTTCCGGTTGTAGCCGGCGATGTTACGAACCCCGAGATTGGCCATCAGCCGGTAGCGCCGTTCCATCTCGGCAACACACCAGCGCAGTGCGTTCGCCGCCTCTTTCATGTCGGTGACCACCGGCGCAAGAAGGTGTGGAATGCCATCGTAGATGCTCAGTTCCAGCATCTTGGGGTCGACCATGATAAAGCGGACTTCTTCGGGCGACGCCTTCAGCAGCATACTCAGTAGCATCGCGTTAACCCCCACCGACTTACCGGAACCGGTGGTACCGGCCACCAATAGATGGGGCATCTTGGCCAGGTTCGCTACCACCGGATTGCCACCGATGTCGTTGCCCAGCGCCAGTGTCAGCGGCGAACTGCTGTCCTGAAATACCCGCGCGCTCAGCACTTCGGACAGGCGAACGATTTCCCGCTCTTCGTTCGGGATTTCGATACCGACGACCGACTTGCCGGGGATGACCTCCACCACCCGAACGCTGAGCACCGCCAGGGACCGGGCAAGGTCTTTTGCCAGGTTGGAGATTTTGCTGACTTTGACACCCGGCGCCGGCTTGATTTCAAAGCGGGTGATGACCGGCCCCGGATTGACCTCAACGACCTCAACGGAGACCCCGAAATCGGCCAGTTTTTCCTCCAGCAGCCTGGACATGTGCTCGAGGGATTCTTCCGAATAGCCCTTTTCCTTGTGCTCTTCAGGGGGGTCCAACAGGGTGATTGGCGGGATCGGGCTTTCGATATCCTCAAGCAAAGAGCCCTGAGAGTTCTTCGCTGTGGGTTCGGGCTGGCCCGGATCGTCCTTTTTGAACGGCGAAATTTTCAGCGAACGGCCCTGCGGGGCGGATTTGCCGCTCTTGCTGGCTTTCGCCGACTTACTGGTCCGCGCCGGTTTGTCAAAATCATCGCTTGAGCTGAAACTTTCCAGTCGGGCCGGTTCCTCCGTTTGCGCAAGGCTCAGTCCATCCAGGGCGGGCTCTTTCCGCTCAAAAGGAACCTCGGCGGACTTTCCGGGCTTCGCCGGCTTGGGTTTGCGGGCGAACAGTCGCCGCCACCAGTTCGGCTTCGGCTGGCGGTCGGTGTCGCCGTCGCCAACCCAGTCGGTGACCACCGGCGGCTCCGGGATCGTATTTTTCGCACTCTTAGGTGGGCTGGCTGGCTTGGCCGAGTCCGGCTTACGGGCGACCAGATTCTTCAGGGCGTCGCCGGCCCGAAGCGTTATGCCGCCAACCTGGTCCATCAGCCAGAACCAGGACAAACCGGTGGTCACGGTCAGGGCAAACAGGAAGATTGCGATCAGAAGCAGCGTGGTCGCCGGCAGGTTGAAAAACCGGACCATGGCTTCGGACACGGAAGTGCCCAGCACGCCCCCGGACGAAGCGCCCAGACCAAAGACCGAGTACAGCGACAGCAGGCTGGTCGCCGACAACAGGATAAGGAGAAAGCCCCCAAAACGCATCAGGAACAGCGGCCAATGCAGATCCAGGGGGTCGTTCCGGCGCCGGATCAGCATCATGGCATAGCCGGCGATCATGGCCGGGAACAGATACGCCACATGACCGAAGAAATCCATCAACAGGCTGGCAAGCCAAGCTCCCGTGCGACCGGCATAATTGCGCACACTGGTGTCATGACCAATGCTCGCCCAACCCGGGTCGCTGGGCGTGAATGTGACCAGCGCCATACCCAGGTATATAGCCAGCGCGATTAACGCAATCACGGCGCCCTCTCGCGCACCCTGGGCAACCAGTCGACGAAAACGTAGCTGTTTTTCTGTCAGTTCTGCCGGTGTTTTCTTCGCTTTTGCAGATTCGGCCATGAATGCTCAGACGTGTCCGTTACGTTAACTGCCCAGGGCGTCAAAACCCCGTGCCAGATCTGTCTTGAGATCTTCCACGGCTTCGATGCCCACCGATAGCCGGATCAGGTTCTCTGTGATGCCAGCGTGTGCCTTGTCTTCTGGCGACAGGCGGCCGTGTGTGGTGGTGGCCGGATGCGTGATGGTGGTTTTCACATCCCCCAGATTGGCGGTAATTGAAATCATCCGGGTCGCGTCGATAAATTGCCAGGCCTGCTCGCGCGCGCCTTTCACCCGGAAAGACAGAACCCCGCCAAAGCCACTCTGCTGTTTTTTCGCCAGCTCGTGCTGCGGGTGGTTCGGCAATCCGGCGTAGTAGACTGTTTCAACCAGCGGTTGCTGCTCCAGCCAACGTGCCAACTCTAGCGCATTGTCGCAATGGGCGCGCATACGAATCGGTAAGGTTTCCAGGCCCTTGAGAAACACCCAGGCGTTAAAGGGACTCATGGTCGGCCCGGCCGAGCGAAGAAACCCGTACACCTCTTCCATCAGCTTCTCGGACCCCACCGCAACCCCGCCAACACACCGCCCCTGGCCGTCGAGATACTTGGTGGCCGAGTGGATAACGATGTCTGCGCCATGCTCGAGCGGGCGCTGAAGAGCCGGTGTGCAGAAGCAGTTATCGACCACCAACAACGCGTCGTTTTCCCGCGCCAGCCCGGCCAACGCGGCGATATCCGCCACCTCGCACAAAGGGTTGGACGGCGTTTCGATAAACAGCATCCGGGTCTGGGGCGTTACCGCCTGGCGCCACTCGTCGAGGTCGGTCAGGCTCACAAAGGTGGTATCAACGCCAAACCGGGCCAGGTATTTCTGGAACAGGACGTTGGTGGTCCCGAACACCCCCCGGGAACAGATCACGTGATCCCCGCTTTTGAGCAGGGCCATGCAGGTGCTCAGGATGGCGGCCATACCGGACGACGTTGCCACCGCCCGCTCGGCACCTTCCATGGCCGCGATGCGGGCTTCAAACGCCTGTACCGTCGGGTTGGTAAAGCGTGAATAGATGTTGCCGGGCTCCTCCCCCCCGAAACGGGCAGCCGCCTGGGCTGCACTGCCGTACACGAACGATGAGGTCGGAAAAATGGCGTCACTGTGCTCCAGCTGGCCGGTACGGATTTGCCCGGCCCGAACCGCAAGGGTGTCGACGGAAGCGCCGTCGAGATCCGACTCCGGTATCCAGGTGGTTTCTTCTCGGCCGTAAGTCATGGGCGTCTCCAGGTCGGTCGTTCGATCAGTTGTCGTCGTTGTGCAGGTCAATAATGCCGTTATCCGACGAATCCGTGCCCGCCGCGCTACGCTTCTCGTCTTTGCGCAGGGCTTCGAGTCGCTGCAGGTAGGCCTGATCGACATCTCCGGTAATGTAGTTGCCGGTAAATACCGAGCATTCCCAGCCGTCGATGTTTTCGTTGACGTCGCTCACGCAGGTGATGAGATCATCCAGATCCTGGTACAACAGCCAGTCGGCGCCAATCTGGTCCCGGATTTCCTCCACCGAGCGGTCGTGCGCGATCAGTTCACTTGCTGATGGCATGTCGATCCCGTACACGTTTGGATAGCGAACGGGCGGCGCTGCTGAGGCAAAGTACACGTTACGGGCGCCGGCGTCGCGGGCCATCTGCACAATTTCCCGGCAGGTGGTGCCACGGACAATGGAGTCGTCGACCAGCATGACGTTCTTGTCACGGAACTCCAGGTCGATCGGGTTCAGTTTCTGGCGCACGGATTTCTTACGCATCTTCTGACCCGGCATGATAAAGGTCCGGCCGATGTAGCGGTTCTTGATAAAACCTTCGCGGAATTTAACGCCCAGCCGATGGGCCATCTGCATCGCAGAGGTGCGGCTGGTATCTGGGATCGGCATCACCACGTCGATGTCGTGGTCCGGACGCTCACGCAGCACCTTCTCCGCCAACGTCTCACCCATGCGCAGGCGCGCCTTGTAAACCGACACCTTGTCGATGATGGAGTCCGGGCGGGCAAAGTAGACATGCTCGAAAATGCACGGATACAACCGGGGGTTCTCCGCGCACTGCTGAGTGTACAGGGTGCCGTCGGTTTCGATATACACCGCCTCACCTGGTGCGATGTCCCGCACCAGTTTGAATCCGGCGGCACTCAGGGCGACGCTCTCGGAGGCAATCATGTATTCCTTACCCCCCTCCTCGGAGTCCCGCACGCCATAGCACACCGGCCGAATCCCGTTCGGATCACGGAATCCGACAATGCCGTAGCCCGTAATCATGGCGATCACCGCGTACGCGCCCCGGCAGCGTTTATGGACCGCACGGACCGCCGCGAAAATCTCATCCTTGGTCGGTTTCAGCTTGCCGAGTTTCTGGAGCTCATGGGCGAAGACATTCAGCAGCACCTCGGAATCGGAATTGGTGTTGATGTGCCGAAGGTCGGTACGGAACAGATCCCGGGCCAACTCGTCGGCGTTGGTCAGATTTCCGTTGTGCGCCAGGGTGATGCCGTATGGGCTGTTGACGTAAAACGGCTGGGCTTCTGCGGAGCTTGAGGTACCGGCGGTGGGGTAACGCACGTGACCGATGCCGACGTTACCGACCAGGCGACGCATGTGCCGGGTGTGAAACACGTCCCGCACGAGACCATTGTCTTTGCGCAAAAAGAACCGGTCGTCCTGAAAAGTCACAATACCCGCCGCGTCCTGGCCCCGGTGCTGAAGAACAGTCAGCGCATCATAGAGCGACTGATTGACGTTGGAAGTACTGACGATGCCGACAATGCCACACATGGATAGGGTCTTCTCCGAGGATTAAAACTGAATGTTAGCGGGACGCGGACGTTGGTGCCACGCCTTCCGGATTCTGCGATGCATCCGGCCGATTGGCAGGCGCGGCAGGGTCGTCCGCAGGGCCCAGGAAACGCGCAAACTCATCCCCCAAAGTCCGACGGGACCAGTCCTCAACGACCGCCAGGCGCTCGATCATGACGGACGTCCGCCACCAGGTGTCCTGGGCCAGCGGCGTATAGCGGGTGAACGCAATGGCGACAATCACCACCACCAGCCCCCGCAACAACCCGAATCCCATGCCCAGAACCCGATCGGTCGCGGACAGACCGGTTACCCGAACCAGATGACCAATCATGTTGTTTATGATGGCACCAACGATCAGGGTGCCGAAGAACAGTATCGCGAACGCCGCGATCAGGCGCACCAGCGGCGTCTCAACGGTATCCGCGAGCAGGGACTGCATCTGGGGATGAAAGGTACGGGCGAGAACAAAGGCGCCAACCCAGGTGACCAGGGACAGTGCTTCCCTGACGAAACCACGCTTGAGACTGATGAGGGTGGAGACGGAAATGACGGCAATGATGACCCAGTCAATCCAGATCAGCGCTTCCATGGAATACCCGGTGGAAATAGGAAAGCGCGAATTCTATCAGGAATCGGACCATCACCAAACCGTTCGGCGTGCATTCGCCTCAGCCCGTTGGGCTATCGGTCACCAGCCGTCACCAGGCTGTTGAGTTTGAACGCATTATCGAGCGCCTTCTTGGCAGCCTCGGCTTCCGACTTGTCGACAAACGGCCCGCTGAACACCCGGGTCAGGGTGGTATCGCCACGCACGACTTCCTGGAGGTGGGCGCCATAGCCCATCTCACGCACCTGATCCCGGAGCCGGCGGGCGTTGTCTGCGTTACCGAAACTGCCCAGCTGGACAACCCAGGCACCCTCCAGGGAACGGG
>JBPEXU010000092.1:0-3980 GCA_052031225.1 Marinobacter sp.
GCCGGCTCCCCAGACTCCGGCACCGGCGGAGGCTCCGGCAGCCGCCCCGTCAGAGCCGGCGAAACCGGCAGCGCCGGCGGGACACACCGTCAAATCACCGATGGTCGGCACCTTCTACCGCGCCCCGTCTCCGACCGCACAACCGTTCGTGGAAGTGGGCCAGAGCGTGAACGTCGGCGATGTCATCTGCATTGTCGAAGCCATGAAGATGATGAACCAGATCGAAGCCGATAAAGCCGGCACCATTACCGAAATCCTGGTCGAAAACGGCCAGCCGGTAGAGTTTGACCAGCCTCTGGTCGTCATTTCCTGAACTGGATGATCGCAACCCATGGCCATGTTAGAGAAAGTTCTGATCGCAAACCGGGGTGAGATCGCCCTGCGCATCCTGCGGGCCTGCAAAGAGCTGGGCATCAAGACCGTGGCCGTGCACTCCCAGGTCGACCGCGACCTCATGCACGTGCGCCTGGCGGACGAATCGGTCTGCATCGGCCCCAACAGCCCGACCGACAGCTACCTGAACATTCCGGCCATCATCAGTGCCGCCGAGGTCACCGACTCCGTCGGCATCCACCCGGGCTACGGTTTCCTGGCCGAGAACGCCGATTTCGCCGAACAGGTTGAGAAAAGCGGCTTCCGCTTCATCGGCCCGAAGGCCGAGACCATCCGCCTGATGGGCAACAAGGTGTCTGCCATCGAGGCGATGAAAAAGGCCGGCGTTCCGACGGTACCGGGCTCCGACGGCCCACTGACCGATGACGACGAACGGACGCTGAAGATCGCCCGGAAGATCGGTTACCCGGTGATGATCAAAGCCGCCTCCGGGGGCGGTGGTCGGGGAATGCAGGTGGTGCATTCCGAAGCGTCGCTGCTGAAAGCGATCCAGATCACCCAGAGCGAAGCCCGCAACGCCTTTGGCGACGCCACCGTGTACCTGGAAAAATTCCTGGAGGCACCGCGCCACGTCGAGGTCCAGGTGCTGGCCGACATGCACGGCAACGTCATTCACCTGGGCGATCGCGACTGCTCAATGCAGCGCCGGAACCAAAAGGTAATTGAAGAAGCCCCCGCGCCCAACGTCAACCCCGAGTCCCGGGCCCGGACGCTCCAGGCCTGTGTCGATGCCTGCAAGGAAATCGGCTACGTCGGCGCCGGCACCTTCGAGTTCCTGTACCAGGACGGCGAGTTTTACTTCATCGAGATGAACACCCGGGTCCAGGTCGAACACCCGGTATCCGAGATGGTCACCGGTGTCGACATCGTGCGCGAGCAGCTGCGCATCGCCAGCGGTCTGCCACTCCAGTACAGCCAGGACGACATCACCATCTCCGGCCATGCCATCGAATGCCGGATCAACGCGGAAGACCCCAAGACCTTCGTCCCCAGCCCGGGCAAGGTCAAGCACTTCCACGCCCCGGGTGGCAACGGCATCCGGGTCGACTCGCACCTGTACAGCGGCTATACCGTACCGCCGTACTACGACTCCCTGGTGGCCAAGCTGATCACCTGGGGCGACGATCGCGACATCGCCCGGCGGCGGATGAAAAACGCGCTGGACGAAATGGTGGTCGAGGGCATCAAGACCAACCAGCCCCTGCATCGAAAACTGGTACGCGATGGCGGTTTCAAACAGGTAGACTTCACCATTCACTACCTTGAGAAACTGATACGGGACTGACCATGCCCTGGATACAACTCCAGATCCCGGCTGATCCGGAAAACGCGGATCAGCTGGAGGATCTGCTGATGGAGATGGGCGCCGACGCCGTCTCCATGGAAGATGCCGCCGATCAACCTCTGTACGAGCCGGACCCCGGCACCACGCCGCTCTGGCGTCAGACCAACGTGACCGGGCTGTTTGCATCCGGTCGCGACATCGACCAACTGTGCGCCGACATCCGCGACGCCTGGCACCAGCAAACCCAGCAAGCCCTGCCGGACATTGACGTTTCCCTGGTCGAAGACAAAGACTGGGAGCGCGCCTGGATGGACGACTTCCAGCCGCTGAAATTTGGCCGGCGCCTGTGGATCGTGCCCAGCTGGCACAGCCCGCCGGAACCGGACGCCGCCAACCTGATGCTCGACCCTGGCCTGGCCTTCGGCACCGGCACCCACCCGACCACCGCCTTGTGCCTGGAGTGGCTGGACGGCCAGACGCTGGCGGGCAAGCAAGTCACCGACTACGGCTGCGGCTCCGGCATTCTTGGCCTGGCCGCGTTGCTGCTTGGCGCCCGCCATGTGATCGGCGTCGACACCGACCCCCAGGCACTGGAAGCCAGCCGCGACAATGCCCGCCGCAACGGCGTCGAGGACAGCCGGCTCGACCTGTACCTGCCGGCCGACGAGCCCCAAACCCTGTGCGACGTCATGCTCGCCAATATCCTGGCCCAGCCACTGATTGGCCTGGCCCCCCATCTGGCGGCACTGACACGGCCCGGCGGCGATCTGGTGCTGTCTGGCATCCTCGCCCATCAGGCCCGGGAGGTCATGACCGCTTACGAACCCTGGTTTATCATGGACGAACCGGAGCAACGCGAAGAGTGGATACGGCTCACAGGACGGCGTCGGGACAGATGACGAACGGAGCGTTAGTGACTAAACTCCGACACTCGTAGCCCAACGCCTTCAGGAACGAAAGCATGCCCCAGAGCACCTTGCAGACTCAGTGCCCGAAATGTCAGACCCGGTTCCGGGTCACCGACGAACAGCTCGGCGTGGCCAAGGGCAAGGTGCGCTGCGGCAACTGCATGAGCGTGTTCAACGCCATTGAGCATCAGGTTCTGCCCGGCGCGGCCGGGGCGGCGGCCCCGGTGAACAACACCGGGCAAAAGGCCGCACCCTCGGAGCCAACAACCGGCGAAGACGATTTCATCTTTGCCGACAATCCGGAAGAGGACGCCACCGAGGGCCACTACGCCGGCGCCAGACTGACCTTCTCCGAAGAAGAGCTGAGCGACAGCTTCCGCTCCATCGACCAGCGGTCGCAACCCGAGTTTCACGACAGCGACGACGAACCCGACACCACCCACAGCGATGAGAGCTGGGCCGAAGCCATGCTCAAGGATGTCGACACACCGCCGCCCGCTGCCCGCACCGAACCCGAGCCCCAATCCGAGCCCGAGCCCCAATCCGGGCCCAAGGCTGCGACCGAGGCGCCGGCCGCCCCGGACACCTTGGCAGCCGTGAGTCCGCCTGACACCGAGGGCACGCCGTCGTCCCCGCCTCGGGCGGAGGAACTCCGCGTTGAGCCGTTCGGTGACGCGCCCGGGGAAGCCCCCCTGCCGGACGATGCCGACATTCCCGAGCGGGACGATCCCGCCCGTGAAGACTCCGGTTTTTATCTGGACGACAACGACGACTACCTGGATCGCCCGGTTCACACCACATCGCCGTTCAACGACTTGCGGCGCGAGCCGGTGTCGGTAGATTCGGGTTCTGGCGGCCGGCTCCGGGCCGCGCTCTGGACCGTGATTGTGCTGGTGCTGCTGGGGGTACTGGTGGCACAGGTCACCCTGTTCCAGTTCGATCGGTTGTCGGCCATCCCGGAGCTGCGCCCGTTCTACGAGAAAGGCTGCGAGCTGGCCGGCTGCAAACTGGAACCGCTGGTCAATGTCGATGCCATCCAAAGCCGCAAGCTGGTCGTGCGGACCAACCCGGAAGACCGGTCGCGGCTGCTGGTTGATGCCGTCATCATCAACCGCGCCGATTTTGAGCAGCCCTTCCCGGCCATCGCGCTGACTTTCTCCAACCTCAATGGCGACGTGGTCGCCCAGAGCATCTTCACTCCCGAGGAATACCTGGCCGGAGACGCCAAGCAGCTGGCGGTCATGCCCAAGGACACGCCGGTGCGGATCGCCATCGACATTCGCGACCCGGGCCGGGATGCGGTCAATTACAATCTGAGTTTTCGCGCCTATACGCCCTGACCGGGTGAGTGAACGGTTACTTGTTGATCGGATGGGGCCGCCATCTACCCGCAC
>JBPEXU010000093.1:0-2026 GCA_052031225.1 Marinobacter sp.
GTCACCATTGAGGGCCTGAGCGGGGACATCGAGCCGGGGCAGACCCTGACCCTGACGGTGACCTACGCCGATGGCCGCACCGAAACCTGCCCGCTGACAGCGCGGATCGATACCGCCAATGAAGCGGTGTATTTCCGCCACGGCGGCATCCTGCACTATGTGGTGCGCGAGATGTTGAGGAAAGCGTCCTGACGCGGCGGTGAGCGGCGGCCCGTTGGCCGCCGCTAGCGGCCGTTCACCGGCAGTTCCAGCCAGAACAACGCGCCTTCGCCCGGGGTCGACTCAAAGCCGACCCGGCCGTTCATGTGTTCGATCAGTTCCCGGGTAATGGCCAGACCCAGGCCGGAGCCGCCCTGTCGGCGTCCGTCGGTGCTGTCGGCCTGGGAAAACTTCTCAAAGATCCGGTCCTGAAATTCGGGCGCGATGCCTTCGCCATAGTCCCGGACACAGATCTGGATACGCGGCCCCCGGGGGCGGGTAAATACCTCGACGGTACCGTGTTCCGGGGAAAACTTGATGGCGTTGGACAGCAGGTTGCTTAGCGCCTGCTGAAACCGGGTCCGGTCCACGTGAATGCGGCTGTTGGCGAGCTGCATCCGGTAAATACGCACCGACCGTTCCTGGGCATAGCTCTCCAGGTTTTCGAGCACTTCCTGAATCAGATCGGGCACTGGCCAGTTCTGCAGGTCGAACGCCATTTTGCCCGCCACCAGTTTCTCGATGTCGAGCAGGTCGTTGATCAGGGTCGCCAGGTGGCGGCTGTTGCGATAGGCAATTTCGGTCAGGTTCTGGGCCTTGTCCGGCAGCGCGCCGGCCGCGCCGTTCGACAGCAGCCCCAGGGCGCCGGTGATGGAGGTCAGGGGGGTGCGCAGTTCGTGGCTTACCATCGAGATAAACTCACTCTTCATGCGGTCGAGTTTTTTCAGCTCGGTCAGGTCTTCGCTGATCAGCCAGACCACGTCGTCGCGTTTGCCTTTGCTCAGTTCCAGGCCAGACAGCAGGATCGGCCGGACCTTGTCGTCGGCACACAGGCACTGGCGTTCGATACTGCTGAACCGGCCGTTTTCCGCCAGCAGCCGGGCAATGGGGATCGGCTCCCGGCTCTGGGCGTTGAACTCGGACCGGTCGAAGAAGGTCAGCTCGGCGGCCGCGTCGCCAAAGCAGGCCAGGTGGGTTGGATTGCCCCGCAGGCGTCGGCCCGAACGGGCGTCGTACAGACCAATGCCCACCGGCGCCAGCTCGAACAGGCCCCAGAGCCGTCGCTGCATATTCTGCTCGCGCACGAACAGGTTGGTCAGCCAGAACACCAGGGCGGCGGTGATGACGACCACCGTGGTCAGGGCTGTGCGAACCAGCCAGGGCGATTCCGGGTGGTTGGGCCAGCCGTCCACCGGTTCTGCGAACAGGGTCCATTCCGCGCCCTGAAGTGACAGAGCGCTGCTGACCGGATCGCTGAAGCTGGGTGTGCCGGCGGTAAAAAACATCGCATTCCGGTCGCTGGGGTCCGCGGATTTGGACAGCGCCAGCCGGCGTTCCGGCGCCACAGCGGTCAGCCCGGTATCGCGATAGAGTTTTTCCAGATCGAGAATAACCGACACCACGCCCCAGAACCGGTTGGTGTCGCGGGTGTAAATCGGAATGCGGCCGGCCAGCCCGGTGCCACCCTGCACCAATTGAATGGGCCCGGTGAACACCACGTCGCGGCGTGCTTGCAACAGGCGAATGTCGGCCGCCGACAGGCTCTGCCGACTGATGTCCAGACCCAGAGCCTTTTCGTTGCCGGCCAACGGATGGATGTGGCGAATGACAAAGTCCGGGGCCAGGCCGATGTTCTTGAGCTGAGGCGCCAGCTCGATAATGACCGAGGCCAGCTCTCTAAACCGTGCGCCGCCGATGTCGGGCTCCACCGCGACATTGGCCGCCAGGCCCCAGACCGTCTGTATGTTTTGCAGGATGGTGGCCTGAATTCTCAGTGCCCGCTCGTCCAGCTCCGCCTGCCAGGTCTGGCGGACGTCGTTGCGGTAAC
>JBPEXU010000094.1:0-4866 GCA_052031225.1 Marinobacter sp.
CCTCAAGCTGACGCGTGAGCAAATCGCCAACATGATGGGGATGAGCCGGCAGGGCGTGCACCGGCGGATCAAGGAGCTGGAACA
The DNA here is from genome assembly GCA_052031225.1 of Marinobacter sp. Taxonomy (GTDB): domain Bacteria; phylum Pseudomonadota; class Gammaproteobacteria; order Pseudomonadales; family Oleiphilaceae; genus Marinobacter. The sequence goes on from JBPEXU010000094.1 coordinate 85, forward strand.
GACCGGCCTGCTCAGGCTGGCGTACGGGGAGGTCACCATCACCAATCCTGCGGCCCTGGAGGCGCATATCCGGGCTCTGGACTGATTGGCGTCGTAGTAAGTACACCAACAATAACAACGAACCAAGGAGCCAAGTCGTGGCGTCGAGTCCGCTGATATCCATTGGCCTGCCCATCGCCCTGTTCATCATTATGGTCGGCATCGGCCTGACCCTGACTCTGCGGGATTTCGCCCAGGTCACCCGTAACCCGCGGGGCATGGTGGTGGGCACTCTGGCCCAGATTGTCTTCATGCCGCTGGCGGCGTTCGCCATCATCCCAGTGCTGGGGCTGGCGCCGGCGCTGGCGGTCGGTCTGGTCATCATTGCCGCGTGCCCCGGCGGTACCACCTCCAACCTGTTTGTCCTGCTGTCCCGGGGCCACATTGCGCTGTCGATTCTGCTGACGGTGTCCGCCAGCCTGATCACCATCGTGACGTTGCCGTTCTTTACCAATTTTGCCTTGCAGCACTATTTTGGCGAGACCGCCGACATCGCCCTGCCGGTGGGCAAGACCATCGCGATGCTGGTGGTGATTGTGTTGCTGCCGGTCGCCATCGGCATGGTCATCCGCTCCCGCGCCCCGGAACGGGCGAAAAAAGCCGAGAGCATCGTGAGCGTGTTCGGCGGCATCGTCTTGCTGGTGCTCATTGTGGCGCTGCTGTATGGCGCCCGGGATCGGCTCGCCGAATTGTTGGCCCAGGCCGGCCCCGCGGCGTTCCTGCTGAACCTGGTCGGTGTGGCTATGGGGCTGGGCATCAGCCGGCTGGCCGGACTGTCTCAGCGCGAGTCCCTCGCCATTGCGGTCGAGCTGGGCATCAAGAACGGCACCATCGCCCTGATGGTGACCCTGACCCTGCTCGAGTCCAGTGAAATGTCGATCCCGGCGGTGGTTTACAGTGTGCTGATGTATGGTTTCGGTTTTCTACTGATCCTGCTGGGCCGGCGTTTGGTGCCGCCGACGCTCGAGTAAGCCTGTCCCCGCGTTCCAAAGGGCGCTGCCCGACCAGGCGGTCCTGCCCGGACGGGCTACACTTAAGCAACGACACGCCTGCGAAGAAGCAAAGGAGGAAGCGCCATGGCTGCACAAGATTCCGGGCTGACCAACCACGAAGTGACCATCTGTCTGAACGGCGGCGCCGTGCTGGGGCCGTTCAACGCCACCTGGAGCAAGGACAACGGCGGCGATGTCCGCGAGCTGGTGCGCGAATACGACGCGTTCCTGCAGGGCGAGCCGCAGAAGCGCTACAAATTCCACCTGCATGACACCTACACCAACACCGTGCAGACGCTGATCCTCAACTTTGAACAGGTCACCGGGATTTGTGACCATGTCCGTCTGCGCAGCCATGGTGAAGGTTAACCACCGGACGGGTATACCGAACCGTAGCTGTCCCGTAAGGGGACAGTAACCCCTTGTGGTGTAGCCTGGTATGTCGAAGGAACACCAGACAGGAGGAGCCATGAGCGACTATCGAACCGAGAAGGACAGTCTGGGCGAGGTCCGTGTCCCTACCGTTGCGCTCTGGGGGGCCCAGACCCAGCGCGCGGTCGACAACTTCCCGGTCAGCGGCCAGCCCATGCCCCCGGCGTTCATCCAGGCCGTGGCCCAGGTCAAGAAGGCGTGCGCCGAGGCCAACGCCAGTCTGGGCCTGCTCGACAACCCCCTGCGTGACGCCATTGTTGCGGCCTGCGATGCCCTGATCGCGGGTGAATACGCCGACCAGTTCCCGGTGGACCGTTATCAGACCGGCTCCGGAACCAGCACCAACATGAACGTCAATGAGGTGATCGCGGCGCTGGCGAAAGAGCAGGGGGTGGACGTTCACCCCAACGATCACGTCAATATGAGCCAAAGCTCCAACGACGTGATTCCGACCGCGATCCACGTCAGCGCGGTGCTTGGGGTGAAGGAGCGTCTGATTCCCGCGCTTACCCACCTGCAGGGCTTGATCTATGAGCGCGAGGCGCTGTTTTCCTCGCAGGTGAAAACCGGGCGAACCCATCTGATGGATGCCATGCCGGTGACCCTGGGCCAGGAACTGCGCACCTGGCGGGAACAGTTGGCGGCGGCGGAGCAGCGGCTGGATGCGGCGGCGGACGCGCTGCTGGCGGTCCCCCAGGGCGGCACGGCCGTCGGCACCGGGGTGAACGCAGCGGACGAATTCCCGGATCAGTTTGTCCGCTTCCTGAAACAGAACACCGGCTTTGCCTTCCGGTCGCTGGCCCACAAGTTCGTCGGCCAGAGCGCGGTGGATGCGCCGGTGGCGCTGTCGGCTCAACTGCGTGGGCTGGCCATTGTCCTGACCAAGATCGCCAACGACCTGCGCTGGATGAACAGTGGTCCGATCCACGGCCTGGCGGAAATCAGCCTGCCCGCGCTGCAGCCGGGCAGCAGCATCATGCCGGGCAAGGTCAATCCGGTGATCCCGGAGTCGGTGGCCATGGTGGCGGCGCAGGTGATGGGGCTGGACAGTGCGGTGGCCATCGCCGGGCAGTCCGGAAACTTCCAGCTCAACGTCATGCTGCCGCTGGTGGCTGGGAACCTGCTGGACATGATCGCGCTGCTGACCAATGCCTGCTCGATCCTGGGCGAGAAGGCCATCCGGGGATTCGCCGTCAACAGTGAGCGCCTGAACGCCGGGGTTGAGCGCAACCCGGTGCTGGTGACCGCCCTGAACCCGGAAATCGGCTACAGCCTGGCGGCGGAAATCGCCAAGGAAGCCTACCGCACCGGGCGGCCGGTGATTGATGTGGCGGAGGAACGCAGTGGTCTGAGCCGGGCCAGACTGGAACAGCTGCTGGACCCGCTGAAGCTGACCCGTGGCGGCCTGACCTGAACGGAACGCGAGTGCGAAGGAGTCGTGCCTGTTGCTGATGCCGTTGGAGTTGTTTGTCATGCTGGTACTGGCCAATGGCGCCCCGGTGGTGGTGGCGCGGCTGCTCCGGCGGCGCTGGAACCGGCCGGTGGACGGCTATCGGCTGTGGCGCGATGGCCGCCCGGTGCTGGGTAAGAGCAAAACCTGGCGCGGCCTGGTGGCGGGTACGGTGTCGTGCGCGGTGTTTTCCCTGCTGACCGGGCTGGGCGGGCTGTTTGGCGCCCTGTTTGGCCTGCTGGCGCTGATTGGCGACATGCTCAGCAGCTTCGTCAAACGCCGCATGGGGCTGGGCGCCAGTGCCCGGGCGCTGGGCCTGGATCAGATCCCGGAGGCGGCGTTGCCGATGCTGCTGGCGGTGTTCTGGTTGCCGCTCGGCTGGATGGACGCCCTGCTCGTGGTCGCCCTGTTTACCCTGGCCAATATCTGGATTTCGCCGCTGCTTTTCCGTCTCGGGATTCGGCGCCAGCCCCACTGAACCCCAGTTCAGTGGGGGCCGCGGGTGAGCGTGTGCAGGGTCACTTCCGGGGGGCAGTTCAATCGGACGTTCACCACCGAGGTGCCTGAGCCGGGTGAGGTGTAGCCCTGCATGCCGTTGGCTTGCCAGTAGCCCCGCCCGAGGCGGCGCGGGCAGTCGGAATCGAGGGTGACGGGGATGCCGCCGGGCAGACAGATCTGACCGCCGTGGGTGTGGCCGCACAGGAACAGGTCGTAGCCGGCGTGGGCGGCTTCGCGCCAGATTTCCGGGGTGTGACTGAGCAGAATGCTGACCCCGCCGGGAGGAATCTCGTCGCCCGCCCGGTGCAGGTTATGGACCTTGTAGAAATGGGCGTCATCGACGCCGGCCAGGTAGATACGCTGCCCCTGGCGCTCAAGGGGGACCATTTCGTTCATCAGCAGTCGGTAGCCCATGTCCTCCAGCCCCGGCACCATTTTGACGCTGTCGTGATTGCCCAGGACCGCATAGGCGTCGCCCCGGATGGCCTGGCGCACCCGCTCCATCCCGGCCAGCGCGGCGTCGATCGGGCCCCAGGTCTGCCGCCGGTAGTCGCCGGTCAGTACGCACAGGTCGTACTCGAGCGGCTCGATCAGCCGGATCAGAGCGTCCACGTTGGCGCTGTCCATATCCACATGCAGATCGGTCAGGTGCAGAATCCGGAAGCCCTCAAAGGCCTCGGGCAGGTCCGGTAGCACAAACGAGTGCCGGACCAGCGACAGCGCCCGGCTGTTGGCCTGGCCCCGTTTGAACAAACCGACGCAGCGCAGGCAGAATCGGATCAGCCCGGGGGCGTTGGCCAGATTTTCGAGGTGGAAGGAGCGCCGGTCCGGGCCGAGCACCTTGGCCTCGGTTTCCCGTTCAAGGCCCAGCCGCTGCCTCGCATGGACGGGACCCAAGCGGAGGCTGAGCCGGTACTCCAGCAGTTCATCCTGGTTTCCTGAAACACGAGCCCTTGCCGTCATGTGCCTGTCCTTAGATGCCGAGCGGGTTCTGGTGCGGTGTTACGGTGCGGTAGCCCTGAAACAAACCCTGTTTTCATTATGGTTGGCCTGCGGGGGGATGCAACCGGATAGACACAATGTTCATGTTCCATCAGGATGTGACCGAACCACGGACTCAACACGGCCATGACTGACTTCCCAAACAACCCAGCGCCGTCGAACTGGCGCATCTTCCTGCTGTTTTTGCGACTGGGCCTGACCTCGTTTGGCGGCCCGGCCGCGCATCTGGGCTACTTCCACGACGAATTCGTCAAACGCCGCCGCTGGTTGTCGGACAGCGCCTACGGAGAGATTGTCGCGCTGTGCCAGCTGTTGCCCGGACCGGCCTCAAGTCAGGTCGGCCTGACCATCGGCTTCCTGCGCGGGCGG
>JBPEXU010000095.1:0-3458 GCA_052031225.1 Marinobacter sp.
GCCGACCAGGAACAGATCTACCTGCACGCCCAGAAAGACCTGGACCTGCTGACCGAACACAACCGCACCGAAGTGATCCGCAACGACAGCCACCTGACCGTCGGGAACCACCGCTACCGCCGCATTCAGGGTGACGAGCACGCGAGTGTGGAGGGCGAGAAACGGGAGCGGATCGGCGGTGACTGCAGCCTGAGCGTTGGCGCCGTGTTTCACCAGAAAACCGGTGGGGCCACGCTCAGCGAATCGGGGGTTGAGTCCCATCTGAAAGCGGGCGCCAACGTGGTGCTGGACGCGGGTGCCGAACTCACCATTGCCGGTGGTGGCAGCTTCATCAAGCTCGACGCCAGTGGTGTCACCCTGTCCGGCCCGGGTATCAAGATCAATTCCGGGGGTGCCCCCGGAAGCGGATCGGGTCAGCAAGCCATGTCCCCGGAGCTGCCCGCGCAATTGGAGGCAACATCTGCCGACCGTGTTGCCCCGGCCCAACTCGCAAACGTTGGTCTGCGCCCAGTCGCCGGCGGTGAGACCCAGGTTGTGGAGGGCCATACCGAACCCTCCCGGGAGCTGATTGTCGATGTGGTTGGCGGTAGCACCGCTCTGGAAGAGGTGTTTGTCGCGAGCCCTTCTGATACGGCCGAGTCAGACCAATGACGGTTCACGTAACGTTTCAGGATGAAAATATAGAACTGGGGGTTCGCCGCCGGGCCGAGTACGACGACCAGAATCCGGGGGATCTGATGCTGTCGATCCCCAAGCGCGCTGGCGGCAATATCCGATTGCTGCTTCTGGCGCGAGCCCGGTCCACCGCAGAGCGAGACGACCATCAGGAAAACACCCTGATCCGTATCCAGCCTCTGGCCGAGATGGCCGACAATCTGCCATTCAAGTCGGGCGGCCTTACATTCCGAACCGGTAAGGGTGTTGGTCTCCTTCGCCCTGGATACCTGTACGTTTTTCGTGGCAACCGTTTGTGGCGCGAGCTTGAGGTTGCGACCGATGGCCGATTGAGCGACATCGACCTTGAGTCTGTCAGGGCAAAGGATCTTGCCCCCGACAGGTCCGAGTGGTCTTGTCGCCCCAGTGAGGGGGAATGGTTGACCGATATGCTCGTGCCCGTCCTGTTGCAAGGGCGAGCGGTCATCCATGAATTTCGCATGGCGTACAGCGAGGTCCAGTGGGATTGGGGCTACATCCGGCATCTTGAGACAGACGCCGATGCCAGAAAACAACGGACGGTCGGAATGGAGCATGCCTGGCCTGCGACGATTGCGGATATGCCCGGTTTCTCGATGGGATACCCAGCCGCCAGTGTGGAGAAAGTAAGGCCACTCCGTCCCAGAGATCTCGGTGTGGAACTGATGCTGGAAAACCCCGCCGATTTTACCCCCGAATTCGCCAAACCGGCCGAAACCGAGTTGGTGGTCCGACTAAACAAGCGGCTCCAGGCGATCGCGCAAAGCAGCAGTGACGCCCCTTTGGCCCTGACGCTTGAGTGTGAACCATGCGCCGATAGTCTAGAGCCCCTGCGCTGTGAAAAAGGGCTGGTGTGTGTGGCCGTGCCCGATCCGCTGTTTCGAATTCGCCATTCCCTGGCGCAGCTCCACCTTGCGCTTCACTATCTCGATGCGGTGGATGTCTCAATCCAGAGCAAGCCCCTGGTCCATTCTGCGATGCTGATTCGTCAGGCGATCTTTGATCCTCTGGCTCAGGGAGGGCAACAAAGTGCGCTTGCTCGTTACGCCGACGCCGTCGACAGGCACAAACTGGATGAGGTGCTGGAGACCAGTGAGAAAAACCACGCCATCGCCATCATCGAGAAGCACGTCAAACAACTGCGGGAACTGATGGAACGACGAGAGGTAGAAAGTGCTCTCGAAGATTTCCGAACCTGTAGCGACGTCGCCATTTGCGAAGGTTATCTGTTGCTTGCCGACAAGCTGAATCTGCTGCAGCAGATTCCGGGCGTTTTGAAGGCCCAGGGTGTTGCCAGTGATGTCTCTTTATTTGAAAGCCTGAAACGCTGGGTGTTGGACGGTCCCCTACTGGCGACCTGGGTGCCATTGTCCGATCAGCAACGACAGGAAGGCGACCGATCCCCCCTGTTACTGGAACAGCTGAAACAGCTTGCGCAGGACCAGACCGAGATCGATGAGGCCCTGCTGGAGCGCCTCAATCTGCAGGCACTTGCCTATCTGGAGAAGCAGCTTCAGGAGAAGCGCGAAAATCCCGACAGCACCCTCCGAGAAGTCCAGAATGCCGGCAAAGTGAGCGGTCTAGTTTCCGGTGCGCTCAGCGAGTGGAGCTCGTCAATTCTGACGGTCTGCAAGCGTCTGATGGAAGAAGGATTGATTGAACAGATCGAGATCCAGAGGGTCATGCAGTCCGCCGTAGCCAATCTCGCCATCGCCGACCCGGCACTCAGTGGCATTGAAGTCCTGCAACGAGGCGGCGTCAGCAAGGAGGGGGTCATTGTGGGTGTGTCCGGACACGGACTTCGCCGCGGGCTGACGGAGTTCGATCGAACCGAGGGCATACTGACACGCGCCAAAGACTACCTCTATGCCGATCTGATCGACGATTCGGGCGAAAGGGTGGCATCCACCAGCCCGGCTCGTGCCGCCGATGATCTTGACGAGGCCATCAAAAAAATGGCCGGACCCACCATGGTGTTCTATGCACCGGCGAGCCACGCCGAAGCCCGAAAACTCAGTCTGGTAAAAGTCGATTTTGCGAAACGCGTTGGTGACATTGTTGATGGGCCGCAGGTTTCGCGGGGGCTGGTGGTGCTGGCGGCTTTTAATTTGTTTGCTGAGCTTAGGTCGTATTTGCTCGCGACCAACACTGCGTATGGGAACGAGGAACTTGCGTTTGCGAAAACATTTGGCGGTGCGTTATCTGAACTGATTGCCGCTTCTCTGAAACTCAGTCTGGTATTGGGCATGAAAAACAACAGCTTGGCTGGCGGGACTCGTATGTACCGTATAGCAGCCAGGCCTCTGTTTGAACTCAAAAATTGGCCCTTAATCGGAAACCGCTTACACAGTTTAGGCGCAAAGACTCTAGTTCGTGTTGCAGGTTTGGCGAGTTTTACCGCCGGCACAATAGGAGTCCTCTTAAGTTCGTGGGAAATGCGTATCTGCCTCTCTAATAAGGACTTCGATGCAGCCGCGGGACACGCTGTCGCGATTGCCGGCGGTATCGTCTTTCTCGCGCAACCATTAATGGGCTCGCTTTTGGCCGTTCCAGGGTGGGGCTGGGCGGTTTTGGGATTGGCCATGGTTGTTGGTGGTAGCTTGTATGCCCAGGCAAGGACTGATGACTTGTTCGAGCAACTGTTAAAGCGTGGGCCTTGGGGGACGCATCCCCAAAATTCGTTGGACGGGTATGATGAAAAAGCCTATTACAGCCAGTTGCTTTCTATACTTTCGCCAATTCGAGTGGAAGTTCAAAGGTACGCT
>JBPEXU010000096.1:0-5570 GCA_052031225.1 Marinobacter sp.
GATGGCCCGGGAGGCTCGGGTAAGGGCACCATCACCCAGATGCTGGCGCAGCGGTTGGGCTGGCACCTGCTGGACAGCGGTGCGCTGTACCGCTTGACGGCGCTCGCCGCCGCCCGTCAGGGTGTGTCCTTTGAGGATGAGGCGGGCCTGGTCCGGGTGGCCGCTTCGCTGGACGTCGAGTTCCAGCCCACGCCCGCCGGGGAGCCGGTAAAGGTGCTGCTGGCGGGCGAGGATGTGACCGCGGAAATCCGCACCGAAAGCTGCGGTGATAACGCCTCCCGGGTGGCGGTGATGCAGGCGGTTCGCGATGCCCTGCTGCAGCGCCAGCGGGACTTCCGTCAGCCCCCCGGCCTGGTTGCCGATGGCCGGGACATGGGAACGGTGGTTTTCCCGGACGCGCCGGTGAAAATTTTCCTCACTGCCAGTGCTGAGGAGCGGGCGCGCAGGCGCTTCAATCAGTTGAAGGAGGCGGGTGTCGATGTTAATATTGACGCCCTTTTGGAAGAGATACGGGTTCGTGATGAGCGGGATATGAACCGTTCTGCAGCCCCTCTCAAGCCTGCAGATGATGCGCAAGTCATTGATTCTACAGGTTTGAGTATCGAAGAGGTGTTGGACAGGTGTATGGCCGCTGCAGGCCAGGCCTGACTACACCTTTTTGTCGTTGGAGTGCCGGAGCCGGCGTAATTTGCCAGCCATTGGCCGCTTCCGGACATCGTTAACAGACCGTGTTGCTGGCGGCACGGAGTACACTTGCGTTGATCACATAGGACACATAATGAGCGAGAGCTTTGCGGATCTTTTTGAAGAAAGCCTGAAAGAAATTGACATGCAACCGGGTTCCATCGTCCAGGGAACCGTTGTTGACGTCGACAATGACTGGGTCACCGTTAACGCCGGACTGAAGTCCGAAGGCGTTATCCCCGCCTCCCAGTTTCTGAACGAAAAAGGCGAGTTGGAAGTTGCTGTCGGCGACGTTGTCGATGTGGCTCTCGATGCAGTTGAAGATGGCTTCGGTGAAACCCGTCTGTCCCGCGAGAAGGCCAAGCGTGCTGAAGCGTGGAAGGTTCTGGAGAAGTCCTTCGAGGCGGAAGAAGTTGTCAAGGGTGTGATCAACGGCAAGGTCAAGGGCGGTTTCACTGTCGATCTGTCCGGTATTCGTGCCTTCCTGCCGGGCTCTCTGGTAGACGTTCGTCCGGTTCGCGATACCGCGCACCTGGAGAACAAAGAGCTGGAATTCAAGGTTATCAAGCTGGACCAGAAGCGTAACAACGTGGTGGTTTCCCGCCGCGCCGTTCTGGAAGCTGAAAACAGCGCCGAGCGCGAAGCGCTGCTCGAGACCCTGACCGAAGGTCTGGAGATCAAGGGTATCGTCAAGAACCTGACCGACTACGGTGCCTTCGTGGATCTGGGTGGTGTTGACGGCCTGCTGCACATCACCGACATGGCCTGGAAGCGCATCAAGCATCCGAGCGAGATCGTGAACGTAGGCGACGAAATCACCGTCAAGGTTCTGAAGTTCGACCGCGAGCGCAACCGTGTGTCCCTGGGTCTGAAGCAGCTGGGCGAAGATCCTTGGGTGGATATCAAGGGCCGTTACCCGGAAGGCTCCAAGGTCAAGGCCCGCGTGACCAACCTGACCGACTACGGCTGCTTTGCCGAGTTGGAAGAAGGTGTGGAAGGCCTGGTTCACGTGTCCGAAATGGACTGGACCAACAAGAACATCCATCCGTCCAAGGTTGTCCAGGTGGGCGACGAAGTGGACGTGATGATTCTGGATATCGACGAAGAGCGTCGTCGTATCTCCCTGGGTATCAAGCAGTGTGTGGCTAACCCGTGGGAAGAGTTCTCCAGCAAGTTCAACAAGGGTGACCGCATCTCCGGCAAGATCAAGTCGATTACCGATTTCGGTATCTTCATTGGTCTTGACGGTGGTATCGACGGTCTGGTGCACCTGTCTGACATCAGCTGGAACGAAACCGGCGAAGAAGCGGTTCGCCAGTACAAGAAGGGTGACGAAGTCGAGACCGTTATCCTGTCTGTCGATCCGGAGCGCGAGCGTATCTCTCTGGGCATCAAGCAGCTCGAGAGCGATCCGTTTGCCGAGTTCGTCCAGCTGAACGACAAGGGCTCGATCGTTAAGGGCACTGTGTCCTCTGTCGATGCCAAGGGCGCAACCATTGCTCTGAACGACGAAGTTGAAGCGGTACTGAAAGCCTCTGAAATCAGCCGTGACCGTGTTGAAGATGCACGCAACGCGCTGAAGGAAGGCGAAGAAGTCGAAGCGAAGATCATCAGCATCGATCGCAAGAACCGCGTGATCAATCTGTCTGTGAAGTCCAAAGACGTTGAGGACGACAAGCAGGCGCTTGAGAACGTACGCAGCAAGGCGGCAGAAACTTCTGGTGCGACCACCATCGGTGATCTCATCAAGGAGCAGATGCAGCAGCAGAACGCCAACAAGGAATAATTTCCGGTTGGGGTGAAAAAAACGGGCTCTAAGAGCCCGTTTTTTTTGTGTTTTTTTTTGGTTTGGCTAAACTAGAGTCGTGAGAAAGCGGTAATTGACTGCCGAATAATAAAGAAAGAGGGAAACGCCTCATGACGAAGTCGGAACTGGTCGAACTGATTGCCTCCAAGCAGACCCAGTTGTCTGTGAAGGATGTGGAACTCGCGGTAAAAACCATCATTGAGCATATGTCCCAGTCGCTCGCCAACGGGCAGAGAATTGAAATTCGGGGCTTTGGCAGTTTTTCCCTTCACCATCGGGCGGCGCGGGTAGGGCGCAACCCCAAAACCGGTGAGGCGGTGCAGCTGCCGGCGAAATACGTGCCTCACTTCAAGCCGGGAAAAGAACTGCGGGAACAGGTGAACGAGAGTCTGAAAAAAGGCTTCTGAACCCGGAACCGATAACTGCAGACATGGGCTGGTACGGCCCGTATGGAGCGCATGAGCTATGGCAGGATTGCAGAAAATTCTGATTATTCTGTTGGTACTGATCCTGGTGTTGCTTGCGCTCGTGTTTTCCCTCAACAACCAGATGGCGGTCTCGCTGAACTTTCTATTGTTTGAGACCCAACCCCACGGTGTCGCTGTCTGGATCATCATGTCTTTTGTGATCGGTGCGCTGTTCGGTGTGCTGATGACGCTGCTAGCCACCCTCCGGACGTCCGTAACCAAACGCTCGCTTCAGAAACGCCTTGACCGCGCCGAGCAGGCATTGGAGAAATCCAGGGCCCAGACCGACCGGACGCTTTAATGGATATGGTGCTTCAGTGGCTGCTGGTAACGGCGGCGGTTGCCGCTGGCTGGCTCGCCGGGCGGTTGACCTACAACGGCCGCCGGCCCCGGACGACGATATCCGACGAAGATTCGGTTCGCGATCGTCTGCAGTTCCTGTTTACCAACTACTCGGACCAGGCGGTGGAGAATTTCGTCCAGTCGCTGGCCGTCAACAAGGATACGGTCGGTCTGCACCTATCGATTGGTAGCCATTTCCGCAACAAGGGTGAAACCGACCGGGCCATCCTCATCCACCAGAATCTGCTGGCACGCCCTGAACTGCCGCCCCGTTATACGCCGCAAGTTACCCTGGAGCTGGCCCGAGATTACCTGAATGCCGGGCTGCTGGATCGGGCAGAGGCCTTGCTCCACCAGTTGATGGGGGATCGGGAATACGGCCGCCGAGGGGCAAAGCAGCTGATCGAGCTGTATCAGCAGGAACGGGAGTGGCACAAGGCGGCCGATGTTGCCCGCACGCTGACCCGAGGCGACGCAGATCCCGCGCTGTTCAAGACCCTCGCCTATATTACCTGTGAGCTGGCGGAGGGTGCGCTCAAGGAGGATGATCGCTTTTTGGCCCAGAAACTGGCCAGAGAAGCGCTGGATTATGATCGTTCCTGCGTACGGGCCACCTTGATTCTGATGCGCCTGCTGATCCGGCAGGGCAATTTCCGGGAAGCGGGCAAGGAATGTCTGAAAATATTTGACCAGAACCCCGAGTTTGGCCCCGAAGCGATTGACCATCTGATGCGGCTGGAGCGGGAACACGGCGATATCGGGCGCCTGGTGCGAAAGCTTCGGAAGCTGTACGAGCAGTATCCGAGCACCAGCGTGTTGCTCGCCCTGGTGGAATCGGTCGAGCGCGCAACCGGCCGGCCGGCGGCGATCGATCTGCTCCGCCGTGAACTGGAAATCCGCCCGTCAGTGCGGGGGCTGCTACGACTGGTGGAAATGGCCGGTTACGAAAAGGGCATGACGACCGACGAAGGCCGCCTGGTGAGCCAGATCGGTCATCTTATCCTGGTCAACCGTCCGGTATACCGCTGTGTCAATTGCGGTTTTTCCGGCCAGCAACTTCATTGGCTTTGCCCAAGCTGTAAGGAATGGGAAACGGTGCGCCCGATTCAGGGCGTGGACGCCGAATAACTTTTTGACTCTGTGCAGGAATAAGACCGTGCAAACCCAGAACGACCCCAGAATCATCGTGGCTCTCGATTTTCCCTCCCAGGCCCCGGCGCTGGCGCTGGCCGATCAGCTGGACCCTGGCAAATGCCGGCTGAAAGTGGGGAAGGAGCTGTTCACCCGTTCCGGGCCCCAGTTGGTAACGGCTCTGCAGGATAAGGGCTTTGATGTATTCCTGGATCTCAAGTTTCACGACATTCCCAACACCACTTCAGCGGCCGTCGCGGCAGCGGCAGATCTCGGTGTCTGGATGGTCAATGTCCATGCCTCGGGGGGCGAAAAAATGATGGTGGCGTGCCGGGAGCGCCTGGAATCCTATGGCGCACGGCGGCCGCTGCTCATCGCGGTGACGGTGCTGACCAGCATGGCGGCCGACGATCTGGCTGGCATCGGTATTCCTGCCTCCCCGGAGGCGCAGGTGTCCCGCTTGGCGGCGCTGACCAAAAACTGCGGCCTCGACGGCGTCGTCTGTTCGGCGCAGGAAGCCCCAAAGCTCAAAGCCCAGCAGGGTGCCGACTTCAAGCTGGTGACACCGGGCATCCGCCCTCTGACTGCCGACAAAGGCGATCAACAGCGAATTATGACGCCCAGCGATGCCCTCAAGGCGGGCTCCGATTATCTGGTTATCGGTCGTCCGATCACTCAGGCGCCGGAGCCGTTGGTTGCCTTGGAGGCGATTTATAAAGAGGTGCAGGGCCTTTAGCTGTCGCTTCAGCCCGCTGTGCCATCGCTGTGCCATGAGGGCTCCGTGAGATCTCTGGAAAAACGAAATCGCGACTTTCCGTTTCCTATAACGGCTAAGCCAAACGGGGGCGCCGGGATCTCTGTCCCAAAAATGTTGGAGGCCAAGGATGGCCGGAAACAAGCGCACATGGACGTGCCCGTAGCGGTTTTGGGGGCAGAGGGTTCCAGCGCGCCACACCACTGGCTTGTGTAGGCTAGGGCCTTGGTGGGAAGGCCCAAAGCAAGGCGAAACGTGGAGGCAATAAAAAACCCGCTAACTCCAAGAGTAAGCGGGTTTTTCGGAATATTGGCTCCCCGAGCTGGGCTCGAACCAGCGACAAACGGATTAACAGTCCGTTGCTCTACCAACTGAGCTATCGGGG
>JBPEXU010000097.1:0-4858 GCA_052031225.1 Marinobacter sp.
CGCGCACCGTCCGGCGCTTCGGTGCCTTATAGTGGGCTGTCCGCAGTAACAAAAATAAACAGTGTGCGGGGAGCAGGATGATGCAGAGCACAGCCACAGCGCTGGATGTCCGGGGTTCGGCGAGCCAGTGCCAATGCCTTCTCAATCACGTACTGGTGGTCGATGATCACGCCTTGTTCGCCCAGGCCCTGGCCGGTCTGATCCAGCAGGAGCAGTTGGCGCGCCGGGTGGATGTGGTCGGTTCGCTGAGCGCGGCGTCCGGGTTGCTGGCGCGCGAGGGCGGCATTGAACTGGTGTTGCTGGACCTGACGCTGCACGGTGAAACCGGCATGGCGTTGCTGCCACAGCTGGCCGCGCGAGCCGGTCAGCCGGCGGTGGTGGTGATTTCGAGCAGTGAGGATGAAACCACTGTGCGTGCCGCCCGCGCCGCCGGAGCGCGGGGCTTTCTGGCCAAATCCGCCGGGCGCTCGGCGCTGGTCCGGATGTTCCGGGCGATCTGTCAGGGCAAGGGATTTTTTCCAGGCGAACAGGCGCCACTGGCCTCGGACATCCCCCTGACTCCCCGTCAGATGGATGTCCTGGTGCTGCTGGCTCAGGGCTTCCCCAACAAGCGCATCTGCCAGAGCCTGAACCTCACCGAGCACACCGTTAAAACCCACCTCAAGGCGATTTTTGCCCATCTGGGCGTCCATAACCGGACCGCCTGCGTTACTCGTGCACGGGCGCTGGGCTGGTTGTGACCAGCGCCGGCAGATCGATCTGGAAGGTTGTACCTAGGCCCGGGGTTGAATCTACAGCACAGCTACCCGCCATCAGGTGGGTCAGTTCCTGAACAATGGCCAGACCCAGGCCGAGTCCCGGGCACCCGGCGCTGGCCTCGCCCCGGGTGTAAGGGGTAAACACCCGGTCCCGAAGCTCGGGCGTCAGGCCGCGCCCGTCGTCCTCAACGACGAAACGAAGCCGCTGGCCGGCCCGCTCGACGGCAACCCGGATGCGTTGGCAACGACTGTGATCGGCGGCGTTCACCACCAGATTCTGCAGCACACGTAACAGCAGTTGCGGGTCGGCGAGCACCCGGGTGTCGCCCGCGTGATCGGCCAGATCGAGCCGGATGTGTCGGGTCGCCAGCAGTTCTTCCATACGGTCCCGGACATCCTGGAGCACGGCGGCGGGCGATATCGGGCTGATTTCTGGTTCGATCATGCCCGCGTTCAGGCGGGCACTGTCTAGCACCGTGGTCAGCAGTTGGCGCAACTGACGTACGGTGTCCCGAAGCTGCGCCACGGTGCCTGCGGATGGCTGGGCATCGGGATTGTGGTGCAGATTGTCCAGCGTCATGGCGATCACGTTGAGGGGCTGGCGCAGGTCATGGCTGGCGGCGGTAATCAGGTGGGTTTTCTGCTCGCTCTCGCGCTGGGCCTGCTGGCGCATGCCATCGAGCAGCAGGCGATCGAGGTAGTGGGCCCGGTGGCGGTAATCGGTGATCCAGGCACCCACCATGCCGATGATGTTGGCGGTCATCAGAAACGCCAGGTTGACCAGCACCCGGCGCGTGTCCAGTCCGGCCCAAAGCTCCACGGCCAGATAGGCCAGGACCAGCAGGCCCGATACCAGGGACGCCGGATAAAACGGCAGGCCCATGGCGAAATAGCCGAACATCAGTATCAGCAGCATGCCCTCGTAGGGCAACGGGAAGTCCATGTGGCGGGCGATGGCGATGATGCCGACGACACTGAGTCCGGCGATGAGATAGGCGCCGGTGTAAAGCCGCTCGAAGTGGGCGTCGGAGGGCGAGGACAGTAACGACAGGACGGCAATCACTACGATGGTCGGGCAGACCACGCCCAGGCGGATGGAGACGGTGGCGCGCGCCAGTTCCCCAGGCAGCGTCATCAGATCCATCGCCACATACAGCAGGAACAGACACAGGCCCGCCACCGACACCAGACGCGCACGCTGGCGGATGGTGGTGGCCCGGAGCTGGCGGTAGGGTGCCTCCAGCTCCGGAACGAACCGGAGGCGGAGAAAGCCCGTTTCTTGTTGTTGGCGGATCAGCTCTGGGTTCATGGTCGCCAGTTCCCGGTTACCTCGCGCCATTGTAGCCGCTTGGCGGGACCGGGTTCGGGAGCTGTGCCACACCGTGGATCAGGAATTGTCGAGCAGTCGCAAGCGGGCCCAGGTCTGTTCCTGTTCATTGGGAAAATGCCGTTCCAGCAGCCGCTCCTGTTCGGCCAGCCGGTCGGCCTCTGGCAGGCCTTCGGTGCTGAGCTCCCGGGCTTCCTGCTGGTAGCGGGTGAAACGGGTGTCGAAGGTTTTCTGCTGATCCAGATAGCGAAGCACGTCGTCGGCTTCGTCCGGTGCCATGCCCAGCGCCGTGAGTTCTTTCCGGATGGTTTCCGGCGGCAGGCTGGTGTCCATGATGGCGACCCGGGCCTGGCTCAGCTCGGCATCGGCCTGGAGCCGTTGCTCGGTCGCCCGCAGGGGTTCCGGTAGCTGCTCCCGATGCCAGGCCATCAGCGCCTGTCGGCTCTGATCGCTCAGGTCGTCCCGCTGTTGCAGAGCGAAGGCCGCCAGGGTGTATTCGCTGTAGGCTTCCTCCATGCCAAAGAAGGCCGCATGGGCCTCTGGGCTGAAGGTGGATCGGCGCAGCTGGGTGAGTTCGGAGAAGGCCCGCTTCATGGTTTCGTACTGATACGCCGGGTCGTGGGCGCGGGCGGTGTCCAGGGGCAGTGCCAGTACTTCCAGAGCCGCCTGCTTGTAGGCCAGGTACTGGTCCAGTAGCTCCATGGCTTCCCGGGCGGCCTGAGGCGGCAGGTGTTGCCGGGCGAGCTGCTGGATCTGGGCAATGGCGGTTTCCGGCGAGACCTCGCCCACGGTACTGAGAAAGTAATCGAAAAAGTCCCGGGTTTGCAGATCGACAATCAGATGGCCGGCGCTGTCTGCCCGTAACGAGCCGTCGATCTCGGTGCCTGCCAGCGAGGCGGCGAAACCTTCGGGACCCAGGGTCGCTGGGGTCCGGTGCTGCTCAGGTGATGGTGCGTCGGGGCCGGACGGCTTCGGGGTGGGGGTGTCGGGTGCCTGCGTGGAGCTGGCTAGTGTTGGCTCGGGTGTCGCATGGGTGGGGGTGTCCGGGCCGGTGCCGGGGCTCTGGACAAGCCAGAAAGCACCGCCGGCGAGGATCGCCGACAGTGCCCCGGGAAACAGCCATCGACGTACAGCTTGCTGTTTCATGGCATGCCTCACAGTCCGCGGTTTTTCAGACGGTTGGCCTGGGCGCGATACAGTGTGACGGGGTTGGTCCAGAGTGACCGGGCACCCAGGATGTGGTTGATCGCATCCACGTGGTTCATGTCGTAGTGGGTGCCGATCACGTTGCCCATCATGGTGGAGCAGACGCCGACCAGACCGTCGTTGGGCTCACTGCCAAAGGCCAGCGAGGTGACCCCGAGGAACGGGTCGGAGATGTCGAAGACGTTGGTCCAGACCGCGTCGCCGGTCCAGGAGAAGAACTTGATGCGGTTGCCGTTGATCCAGACGTCTTCGCTGGTGCCAGAGCAGGAATGACGGTTGACGCCTTTCCAGCCCAGAGCGTCGTTCAGCGCGGTGGTGCCCGGAGTGGTCAGGGTTTCCAGCGCGGCAATGCCGTCCTGGGGGTTGCTGGCGCCGGACAGGGCGTTAATGATGCCGCCCAGCGCTTCGGCGATGGCATCGGCGCCACCTTCAACGTAGCTGCCCGGCGGGATGATGCCCCGGATCACGTCCGCGACCTTGGAGCCTTTGTTGACGCCGTCAATGGAGGTGATGGAGGCGATCTTGTGCGGGATCAGGGATGCGGCCACCCGGGAGGTGGGCGCGCCCTGGCTGTGGGCCATGATGTTGACCTTGGCATGGCCCAGGCTGTTGATGTAGTTGGCCAGTTGCTGGCCGCGCTGCTCGCTGCTGTTCACAAACGAGACACTGGCGGTGTAGACCTGAGCGCCGCTGCGCTCCAGATTCCAGGGGATGGTGTGGAAGTAATTCACCAGCCCGCCGATGGTGTTGAAACCGGTCACACCGTGGACCAGAACGATCGGATGACGGGTCTCGGTATAGCCCGCGTGGGTGGTCAGGGATGCGCAGAACAGCAGCGCGCCGGCTACCAGCCGGAACAGGTTTGGGGTTCGCATGGTGGACTCCTGTTGTTTTTGTTGGCGGCAGCGACATGCTGCCTAGGTCGTCGATGCGGGAGTGAGTATTGACGATGGCGCCGGGCACACCCATCGCCCATTTGGGGGAGGATCAGAACCGATGCGGTTCCAGCTCCATGTGCAGAATGCGGTTGCCGAGCATAATGACCCGGCCGGTGTAGCGCTGCTCGCCGGTGGTGGTGAAGTCGAACAGAAAGCGCCGCCAGACCCGGAGCCGGCCCTGGTCGTCGCGCTTGAACCAGAGCCCGCGCAGGTACACGGCGTCGTCCAGCAACAGTACGTCCATGGTGTCGCAGTAGCGGCGCGCGGCATGCAGAACGAAGTCCTTGATGGCTTTGGCGCGCCACCAGTACCAGACCGCAAAGGCGGCCAGAAACAGCCAGAACAGAGTTGCCAGAGTCACGCGGATCGAATGTCCATCAGGGGATCACGGTGACGCCAGCGTACCCTATCAGGCCGGCTCAGGGAAACGGCCGTCGCTGGCTTCGGCCGGTTCGGGCACCGAGGCCTTTGTCGGCCGGGCAGAGGCCGGGGAGGCGGCCGAGTCCGACAGCATGGCCAGGAAGTGGCTGGTCAGCAGCTGGGCCTGGTCCACGTCCCGGCCCAGCCGTTCTGCTTCCTGCTGCGCACTTTCGCTGCTCGCCACCGAGCGGTCGCCCAGTTCCAGCAAC
>JBPEXU010000098.1:0-5127 GCA_052031225.1 Marinobacter sp.
GATTCCCCAGCCGCGCTGTCGTCACTGTCGGCGGGCGTTTCGAATTGAATCTCGGCCTGAATGTTTTTTTCGATCTCCCGACCGATTTCCTCCAGATCCCGCACTTCGGACAATGGCGGCAGCTCGTCCAATCCTTTTAGATTGAAATAGTCGAGAAACTGGCGGGTAGTGGCATACATGGCCGGGCGCCCCGGCACGTCGCGGTGCCCCACGACCCGAACCCACTCTCGCTCAAGCAGCGTGCGGATGATATTGCTGCTAACCGTTACCCCCCGGATGTCCTCGATTTCGCCTCGGGTGATGGGCTGGCGATAGGCGATCAGCGCCAGGGTCTCCAGCAGTGCCCGGGAGTACCGCTGTGGCTTTTCCTCGAACAGCCGCCCGACCCAGGGAGCGAATTCTTCGCGCACCTGCAACCGATAACCGCTGGCAACTTTCCTGAGCTCGAACCCCCGGCCTTCGCAGGCGGCCTCGAGCTGCACCATGACGTGCTCCATCACCTGCCGGGCCGGCCGCTCTTCTTCCGTGAACAGCTCGCGCAGCTGCTCCAGCGACAGCGGCTTGCCGGCCGCCAGCAAGGCGGCCTCGGCGATGGCCTGAATCCGAAGAAGATGCTCTTCACTCATAGTCCGGTCTGGTCTCCGATATGGCCGAGTTATCGATCAGTTTGATGCCCGCGCGCGCAGATGGATGGGGCCGAAGGTTTCAGCCTGAACCACCTCGATCAACTGCTCTTTCACCAACTCCAGCGTCGCCAGAAACGTCACCACCACCCCCAGACGCCCTTCCTCTGGCCGGAACAGGCTTTCGAAAACGACGAACCGGTCATCCTGCAACACCGACAGAATGTGCGACATACGCTCGCGGGTCGATAACTTTTCCTTTTCGACATGATGACTGGTGAACAGATCCGCGCGTTTGAGAACGCCCTGCAGCGCCAGCAACAGCTCCCGCATATCAACGTCCGGGTGCGGCTGGGTGGACGGCAGCGGAGGCAGGGCCGCCGACACCGGGAAGGTATCCCGTTCCATGCGCGGCATCTCATCGATGTCTTCCGCCGCTTGCTTGAAGCGTTCGTATTGCTGGAGGCGGCGAATCAGCTCTGCCCGGGGATCGGTTTCCTCTTCCTCCTCCGCTTCCTGACGCGGCAGCAACATTCTGGACTTGATCTCCGCCAGGGTCGCCGCCATCACCAGATACTCCGCCGCCAGCTCAAACCGCATGGCCTCGACCGCGCTGATGTAATCCATGTACTGCCGGGTGATTTCGCTGACATCAATGTCCAGGATGTTCATGTTCTGACGACGAATCAGATACAGCAAAAGATCGAGCGGCCCCTCAAACGCTTCCAGGAAAACCGCGAGCGCATCGGGGGGGATGTACAGATCTTTGGGGACATCAACAAGCGGCTTGCCCGCCACGCGGGCAAGCGGGGCCGGCTCGGCCCCGGACTGCTCTGCCTCGACCACCGTCACCTGGCTATCGTCGGTCATAGACATTCCTCAGAGATGGCCCCGGACTGACAGGCCTGGCTGTTTAACGGTACTCCAGCCCCATGGCCGCACGGACTTCTTCCAGCGTATCGCGCGCGGCGTCACGCGCACGCTCGCAACCTTCCTGCAGAATGGAGTGTACGAGGTCTGGATTGCCCTCGTATTCCCGCGCCCGTTCATGGAGCGGTCGTTGTTCTTCGACAATCGCGTCGATCAGCGGTTTTTTGCAGTCGAGACAGCCGATGCCGGCGCTGCGGCAGCCCTTTTGCACCCACTCCTGAGTATCGTTGTCGGAATACACCTGGTGCATACTCCAAACCGGGCATTTTTCCGGCTCGCCCGGATCGGTCCGCCGAACCCGCTGCGGATCGGTCTGCATGGTACGGATTTTCTGGGCCACGCTGTCCGGCTCTTCCCGCAGGCCGATGGTGTTGTTGTAGGACTTGGACATTTTCTGGCCGTCGAGCCCCGGCATCTTGGACTCCGGCGTCAGCAGCGGCTGTGGTTCCGGCAGAATCACCTTGCCGCCGCCCTCAATGTAGCCGTACAGACGCTCCCGGTCGCCCAGGGAAATGTTCTGCTGCTCCATCAACAGGGCACGGGCGGTTTCCAGTGCCTCCAGGTCGCCCTCTTCCTGATACCGTTTTTTCAGGTTCCGGTAGAGTTTGGCGTTTTTCTTGCCCATCTTCACGATGGCGGCTTCCGCCTGCTCTTCAAACCCCGGTTCCCGGCCATAGATGTGGTTGAAGCGGCGCGCGATTTCCCGCGTTATTTCGACGTGGGACACCTGATCGGCGCCTACCGGCACCTTGCCCGCCCGGTAGATCAGAATGTCGGCGCTCTGCAGCAGCGGATACCCCAGGAAGCCGTAGGTCGCCAGGTCCTTTTCCCGCAGTTTTTCCTGCTGATCTTTGTAGGTCGGCACCCGCTCCAGCCATCCGAGCGGTGTGATCATCGACAGCAGCAGATGCAGTTCCGCATGCTCGGGCACCTGGGACTGGATAAACATGGTCGACGAACCCGGATTCACGCCGGCCGCAAGCCAGTCGATCACCATGTCCCACACGCTTTGTTCGATCCCGGAAGGATCATCGTACTGGGTGGTGAGGGCGTGCCAATCCGCCACAAAGAAGAAACACTCGTACTCATGCTGGAGCTTGACCCAGTTTTTCAGCACACCGTGGTAATGACCAAGATGAAGCTTTCCGGTCGGACGCATACCGGACAATACCCGCTGCTGGGAATCTACAGAACTCAAAGAACGAACTCCTTATGTTGCGAATAAAGCAGCCCAAAATTAAGGCTGACCGGGCATTATAGTCTGATCGTCCGGCCCCGTTAAGGACGCGAGCCAAAAAACGAAAAACCCCCGGTCGCCTCAACGGCGCCGGGGGTTTTTCTCGAACGATCCGGCTTACCAGCCAGTCACTTCCTTCAGGGCTTTGCCGATATCGGCCAGGCTGCGCACGGTCTTGACACCGGCGTCTTCCAGCGCCGCGAACTTGTCGTCGGCAGTGCCTTTACCACCCGCGATGATCGCGCCCGCGTGGCCCATCCGCTTGCCCGGAGGCGCGGTCACACCCGCGATGTAGGAGACCACCGGCTTGGTGACGTGATCCTTGATGTAGGCCGCGGCTTCTTCCTCTGCGGTGCCACCGATCTCACCGATCATGACAATCGCTTCGGTTTCCGGATCTTCCTGCAGCAACTTCAGGATATCGATGAAGTTGGAGCCAGGAATCGGGTCGCCACCGATGCCGACACAGGTGGACTGGCCAAAGCCAAAGTCGGTGGTCTGCTTGACCGCTTCATAGGTCAGCGTACCGGAACGGGAAACAATGCCGACCTTGCCCTTCATGTGAATGTGGCCCGGCATGATGCCGATCTTGCATTCACCCGGAGTGATCACGCCCGGGCAGTTCGGACCAATCATGCGCACACCTTTACGGTCCACATATTCTTTGGCGTACAGCATGTCGATGGTCGGAATGCCTTCGGTGATGCACACGATCAGCTGGATGCCAGCGTCCGCCGCCTCGATGATGGCGTCCTTACAGAACGGAGCCGGAACGTAGATCACAGTGGCTTCCGCGCCAGTCTTCTCGACCGCCTCACGGACGGTGTTGAAGACCGGGAGACCCAGGTGTTCGGTACCGCCCTTGCCGGGGCTGACACCGCCAACCATCTTGGTGCCATACGCGATCGCCTGCTCGGAGTGGAAGGTGCCCTGGGAGCCGGTAAAGCCCTGGCAGATAACCTTGGTGTCTTTGTTAATCAGGATGCTCATTATTTACCCCCTGCGGCTTTAACGACTTGCTCTGCGGCATCCGCCAGGCTGTTGGCGGCGATGATGTTCAGGCCACTCTCCGCGAGCACCTTGGTACCCAGCTCGGCGTTGTTGCCTTCCAGGCGAACCACCACAGGAACCTTAACACCGACTTCTTTCACAGCGCCGATGATGCCCTCTGCGATCATGTCGCAGCGAACGATACCGCCGAAGATGTTGACCAGTACCGCTTTGACGTTGTCGTCAGACAGGATGATCTTGAACGCTTCGGAAACGCGCTCTTTGGTCGCGCCGCCGCCCACGTCGAGGAAGTTTGCCGGCTGACCACCGGAGAGCTTGATGATGTCCATGGTGCCCATGGCCAGGCCAGCACCATTCACCATACAGCCGATGTTGCCGTCCAGCGCCACGTAGTTGAGCTCCCACTTGGCCGCCTCCGCTTCCCGGGCGTCTTCCTGGGTGGGGTCGTGCATTTCGTGGATTTTCTTCTGGCGATACAGCGCGTTGCTGTCGACATTGATCTTGGCGTCCAGGCAGTGCAGGTCGCCGGCCGGAGTGATAACCAGCGGGTTGATTTCCAGCAGGGACAGATCGTAGTCCTCGAACAGCTTGGCCAGGCCCATGAAAATCTTGGTGAACTGACCGATCTGCTTGCCTTCCAGGCCCAGCTTGAACGCCAGCTCGCGGCCCTGATACGGCTGCGCGCCTACCAGCGGATCGATTTCCGCCTTCAGGATCTTCTCGGGCGTTTCCTCCGCCACTTTCTCAATCTCAACACCGCCTTCGGTGGAGGCCATGAAGACGATCCGACGGGAGCCCCGGTCCACGACGGCGCCGAGATACAGTTCCTGGTCGATGTCGGTGAGGGACTCAACCAGAATCTTGCTGACCGGCTGACCGTTCTCGTCGGTCTGATAGGTTACCAGGTTCTTGCCCAGCCACTTCTCGGCGAACTCGCGGATCTCGTCTTTGCTTTTTACCAGCTTGACGCCGCCGGCCTTGCCACGGCCACCGGCGTGAACCTGGGCCTTGACCACCCATGCGTCGCCGCCGATTTCATCCGCCGCAGCGACGGCTTCCTTGGGAGTGTCGCAGGCAATGCCTTTGGAGACGGGCAGGCCGTATTCAGCGAACAGCTGCTTGCCCTGATATTCATGCAAATTCATAGTCAATGTCCCGCTTATTGATGGAGGATAACCACATACGGAAAGTGAACCCGCGCCAGCTCCGAAGCCCGAAGCCTTGCATGCGAATTCGGTTTGACGGGCCGGGGATCACCTCTGCCCGCCCTGTGCGCAGCCGGAAACCAGCCTTACGTATGGCAGTGGGGGGGAGTGGGTGGGTGCC
>JBPEXU010000099.1:0-3401 GCA_052031225.1 Marinobacter sp.
CACCAATGGCGGCGGCCATCGGCTCTTCGATCAGGAATACTTCCCGGGCGCCGGCGCCCAGGGCAGACTCACGGATGGCCTTGCGCTCCACCTGGGTGGATTTGCTGGGCACACAGACCAGCACCCGGGGGCTCGGGGTAATGAAGCTGTTTTCATGCACTTTATGGATAAAGTGCTGCAGCATTTTTTCGGTCACCACAAAGTCCGCAATCACGCCGTCTTTCATCGGACGGATCGCGGTAATATTGCCTGGCGTGCGGCCCAGCATCCGCTTGGCCTCCGAACCCACGGCAGCCACCATTTTCTGGGAATTATTGGTGCGAATAGCAACCACCGACGGCTCGTTCAGGACGATACCGCGTTCACGCACATAAATCAGGGTGTTGGCGGTGCCCAGGTCGATGGACAGGTCGCTGGAAAATAAGCCTCGGAGTCTTTTGATCAACATTCGTGTAGTTTCAACCTGAGAGTTGCGGTTGCGGATAAGGACAAGAATGCGGCAACTTTAGCAGTGCGCACCTACGCAGGCAAGGCGGCATCAGGCCGCAAGCCTTACCGTTCGCACATTTTCAGTCGTTTTCTACGGACTCCCGTTCGCGGCCGAATCTGCTACCATACCGGCCTTATGTTTTTGGCTTCGGCGAAGCCTCCGGTTGTTTCGTACAAAATCCTTCTTTTATTAAAGACATTTCATATTTCTGGGAGGCCAAGTGACCATTTCCCGTGAGGATATCGAAAAAGTCGCCGTGCTCGCCCGTATTAAGGTGGACGACGAGCAGGTTTCGGCGCTGGAGAGTGATCTGGGCAACATCCTGGATCTGGTGGATCAGCTCAGTGCGGCGGACACCGAGGCGGTGGAACCCATGGCGCACCCACTGGATGCCGTGCAGCGCCTGCGACCGGACGAGATCACCGAAACCGATCAGCGGGAGGCCTTCCAGGCCATCGCCCCGGCCACCGAGAACGGTCTGTATCTGGTGCCGAAGGTCATTGAGTAACCCGCCTCTGGCGTTACCGAACCGGCGACTCTGACGATCAGCGAATTCAGGATTCATCATGCACACCAAATCCGTAGCAGAGCTTTCCCGCGAGCTGGAGAGTGGCAACATCTCCAGCGTGGAACTGACCCAGCAGTTCCTCGACCGTCTGAAGCAGGAAGACGGTAAGTACAACAGCTTCATCACCATCACCGAAGAAGAAGCCCTGGCCCAGGCCCGGGCCGCCGACGAGATGCGAGCCGCTGGCCGCGCGACAGCGCTGACCGGGGTTCCGTTTGCCCATAAGGACATCTTCTGCACCCAGGGTGTGCGGACCACCTGCGGCTCAAAGATGCTGGAAAACTTCGTGCCGCCTTACGATGCCACCGTCGCCACCAAGCTGAAACAGGCCGGCGCGGTGTGCCTGGGCAAGACCAACATGGACGAATTCGCCATGGGCTCGTCCAACGAGTCCAGCTTCTTCGGCCCGGTCACCAATCCCTGGGGCCTGTCGAGCGGGGAAAAGCGCGTGCCCGGCGGTTCCTCCGGAGGTTCCGCGGCAGCGGTGGCGGCCCGGCTGGTACCGGCGGCCACCGCAACCGATACCGGCGGCTCGATCCGTCAGCCGGCCGCCTTGTGCGGCATTACCGGCCTGAAGCCGACCTACGGCCGGGTGTCCCGGTACGGCATGATCGCGTTCGCCTCGTCTCTGGACCAGGGCGGCACCATGGCCCGCACCGCCGAAGACAACGCCCTGCTTTTGAATGCCATGGCGGGCTTCGACCCCAAGGACTCGACGTCGATTGACCGTGAAGTGCCGGATTACACCGCCACTCTGGAGCAACCGCTCAAAGGCCTGAAAATCGGCCTGCCAAAAGAGTATTTCTCCGATCAGCTGCCGGCGGCGATGGCAACGCAGATTCGGAACGCCGTGCAGGAGTATGAGAAGCTGGGTGCGACCGTAAAAGACGTATCCCTGCCCAACACCCAGCTGGCGATCGCCGCCTATTACGTGATTGCGCCGGCCGAAGCCTCCGCCAACCTGTCCCGGTTCGACGGCGTTCGCTACGGCTACCGCTGCGACAACCCGAAGGATCTGATGGACCTGTACACCCGCACCCGGGCCGAAGGCTTCGGCACCGAGGTCAAACGGCGGATTCTGGTGGGCACCTACGCGCTGTCCGCCGGCTATTTCGACGCCTACTACCTGAAAGCGCAAAAAGTCCGCCGACTGATCCAGCAGGACTTCGTCAATGCCTTCAAAGAGGTGGACGTACTGATGAGCCCCACCTCGCCGTCGCCGGCCTTTGTTCAGGGCGAAAAGAACACCGACCCGGTCACCATGTACCTGGAGGACGTGTTCACCATCGCCATCAACCTGGCCGGATTGCCCGCCATGTCGGTACCTGCCGGCTTTGTCGACGGGCTGCCTGTGGGCCTGCAGATCATCGGCGACTATTTCTCGGAAGCGCGCCTGCTGAACGTCGCGCACCAGTTCCAGCAAGTGACCGACTGGCACCTTCGCAGCCCAGAGTAAGCCCGACAAAGGAGACGCACACATGCAGTGGGATATCGTGATCGGGCTGGAAATCCACGTTCAGCTCGCCACCAAAACCAAGATTTTCTCCGGCTCCAGCACCGCTTACGGCGCTGAGCCCAACACCCAGGCCAACGCCGTGGACCTGGCCATGCCCGGCACTCTGCCGGTGCCGAACGAAAACGCGTTCCGCTATGCGGTGATGTTTGGTCTGGCGGTCAACGCCGAGATCGGTCGCCGCTCGGTGTTCGAGCGGAAAAACTACTTCTACCCGGATCTGCCGAAAGGCTACCAGACCACGCAACTGGACCAGCCCATTGTCGGCCCGGGCTACATCGACATTGATCTGCCCGACGGCGGTACCAAGCGCATCCGCATCCACCACGCCCACCTGGAGGAGGATGCCGGAAAATCGCTGCACGAGGATTTCCACGGCATGACCGGGATTGACCTCAACCGGGCCGGCACCCCGCTGATTGAAGTGGTGACCGAACCGGATATGAGCAGTGCCGAAGAGGCGGTAGCCTTTGCCAAGAAGCTGCACAGCATCGTGACCTCGCTGGGCATCTGCGACGGCGACATGTCGCAGGGCTCCATGCGCTTTGACGTCAACATTTCACTCAAGCCCAAAGGCTCGGACACACTGGGCACCCGCACCGAAACCAAGAACCTGAACTCGTTCCGGTTCATGGAGCAGGCCATTCGGCACGAAGTCGAACGGCAGCTGGACATTCTCGAAGACGGCGGCGAAATCGTTCAGGAAACGCGCCTGTACAACGGCGATCGGGACGAGTCCCGCTCCATGCGCTCCAAGGAAGAAGCCAACGACTACCGCTACTTCCCGTGCCCGGACCTGCTGCCGGTGGTGATTGACGATGACTTTATCG